>CAYLSF010001556.1:0-1937 GCA_964385675.1 uncultured Saprospiraceae bacterium | reverse complement strand
AATAAATTTATAATTTGTATTTTTTTAAATATTTAAAACGTTATATTTGTATGGGTTAATTACGACTATTCCAAATCTAAGTTACTAAAGCGTAACTATAATTCAATTTATACAAATATGAGTTGGTTTTCAGATTTATTTAAAAGTGTTCGTCGATTCTTTAGTATGACGAATTCTAGTGAAAAAGTAATCGCTGAACTAGAAGAGTACAGTAAAGATTTAGTTTATATCAGTGAAATGGATGGGTATTTTTCTACATTTGAATGGAAAGTAGATACTGACACCTTGAGTAATAAACATTTACGCAGTCATTTGAATAAACCTTCAGATACACCTATTCAAGAAATTTCAGTTAATCAGTTTTTTAGAAATAAAGTGAAATTAAGAGAACATTATTCTGAGGCAAAGCGAAGAACTGTTACAAGATTTCAAGAATTGGTAGAATGTATTGAGTCGAATTTAACTGATCCAAAAGTCTTTAAAATAGGACAGGTAAAGAAGGAGGTTTATATCATTGGAAAAGTTAATGAGAGATATATTGGGTTGAAAACCAATGTGGTGGAAACATAAATGTCATTTCGGATTTCGGATATGTGACCTGCTTTTGTCGGCAGACAGGTTTCGGAATAAATTTCATTAAAATGTCTAATAAAAATCGAGCCTTAAAAACTCAGTTCTGAGGCTCGATTTTTATTTATCAAAAATTTATCATGATTGCCGAAATCCGAGATCAAAAATCCGAAATAGTAAATTAGGTTGATTCGGCAATTGGTTTTCTCATAGCATAAATAATCAAACCAATTCCAAATAATACAGCCGGAACACTTAGCAATTGTCCAAAGTTTAATCCAAAACTCTCCATCATACCCAATTCATATTCAAAAAAGTGTTGCTTAAAATATTCTGCAAAAATGCGAATACCGAAAATTCCAGCGAAGAATACACCTGTTAATAAACCTGTTCTTTTTCTAGCATCTGTTTTCCAATACATATAGAACATGATGGCAAATAATAAGAAATAGGATAGACTTTCATATAATTGAACAGGATGACGAGGTTGTGGATTTTGCTCATGTAAAGTGAATAAAAATGCCCAAGAGACATTAGTTACTTTTCCTACAATCTCGTGATTCATTAAGTTACCTAAACGAATAAATCCACCCACCATAGCAATAGGAACAGCAACTCTATCCAATAACCATAAAGGTGGCTTCTTAATGATGCGTTTAGCATAAATAAATAAAATCGTAGGTATCATCACCATAGCCCCATGACTAGCCAATCCACCTTTCCAAATCTGTGGAATTTCTGATAGGTGTTGTGAATAATAATCCCATTGCCAAAAGACAACATGACCAAACCTAGCACCAACTACAGTACCCACAAATAACCACATCAATAAACTATCTAAATAGTCTTCAGATACACCTTCTCTTTCAAACATTTTGGCTACGATATAGTAACCAATCATAAAGCCTGTAGCAAAGAATAATCCATACCATCGAACGCTTAAAGGTCCAATAGAAATGGCAATAGGGTCAACTTCCCAAAGAATAGATAATGGTAACATGACTTAGCTTTAGGGTTTAAGGTACAAGGTATAAGGTATAAGGACAATACGCCTTACACCTTACACCTTATACCTTAAACCTCCTCGCCGTCAAAGGTATTTTATTTTTATAGGATAAGCGTTAAAAAATTCCTAAAAAATTATCAATTCCAATGAATCTATGTATTTATACTGTCGTTTGAGATACTGACGTTATAGTTTTCAATTCAAATGAATTATAAAAATGATTCATTTAAAAGTATTTCAGTAATTTTAAAGTACAAACTAGTCCGAGTTGTTGGTTTATGCGTTATAATGAATCAAGACAACTCAAATTTTTAAATTGAAATTAAATCAAATCAAAGATGCCTTACAAAAAAAGCAAGCC
>CAYLSF010001555.1:0-1942 GCA_964385675.1 uncultured Saprospiraceae bacterium | reverse complement strand
CTTTTTTATTATCTCTAATGAAACGGATATAATTGATAATTCGTGTCCATTATATCGTGCAAAGATAAGATTTATTTAAGGTAATTCAAGTTTCAAAATCTAATCCTAACTCTCCAAAATAACCTTTTAAGCCTATCTGCGGGCAAAGGTAGATTTGGGAATTGGAATTTGGAATTTGCCTAAAATTACAAAAGTAATTTTGGGCTAAAGTTGATTTGAAAAGACACGATTAAGAGTTTGCTAAATTTATACCAAAGGAAGTTTTAATAAGGTAGGTGTATAAAACGCGTCAATATGACAGTCTTTTTAGTTTTAATCTGACGTTTTGTACGTTTATTTTTAATCCGTATTTATCCGCCCAATCCGCTTCATCCGTGTTTCCAATGCTCCTTGTCGATAAAATCAGACGGATAAACATCTATATTATTTAAATCGGAATATAAGGAGAGTGCTTCACAATATCTCTTGAAATCACAATCTTTTGAATTTCCGAAGTTCCTTCATATATCTGTGTAATCTTTGCATCTCGCATCAAGCGTTCCACATGATACTCTTTCACATAGCCATAGCCTCCATGAATTTGTACCGCCTCCGTTGTCACTTGCATGGCCACTTCAGAAGCTTTTAACTTTGCCATAGATGCTGCCATCGAATAATCCATTCCATTATCTCGCAACCATGCCGCCCGATAGACCATCATTCTAGCTGCTTCTATTTCAGTCGCCATTGTCGCCAATTTAAACCCAACCCCTTGATGCTGATAAATCGGTTTTCCAAAAGTTTTTCGTTCCTTCGCATAGTTTAACGCCAACTCATAAGCCCCTCCTGCAATACCCAATGCTTGTGCTGCAATTCCAATACGACCATCGGCTAAATTACTCAATGCAAATTTATACCCAAATCCTTCTCCTCCAATTCGATTTTCCTTTGGTACTTTTACGCTATTATACATTATCGTATGTGTATCCGATGCCCGAATCCCCATCTTATCTTCCTTCGCCCCAATAACTACCCCTTCTCTATCTGCTTCTACAATCAAACAGTTAATTCCTCTCGACCCTTTACTTGCATCACTTTGTGCCATTACATAATGCACGCCTGCTGTACCACCGCTTGTAATCCATACTTTTGTACCGTTCAATACATAATGATCGCCTTTGTCTTCTGCTGTTGTTTTTAGATTTGACGCATTACTTCCCGCTTCGGGTTCAGATAAGCAGAAACAACCAATGACTTCTCCTGATGTAAATTGCGGTAAAAAATTTGCTTTTTGAGTCTCTGAACCAAATCGCTCCAAACCTTTACAAATCAAAGAATTATGTACTGACATAATCACAGAACAAGCTGCCTCTACTTTTGAAATCTCTTCAATGGCTAATACATAAGAAATTGTATCCATTCCCATGCCCCCATATTCTGGATCCACTAACATTCCTAAAAAACCTAATTCTCCCATTTGACGAATCGGTTTCGTAGGATATTTCATCAAAGTATCTCGCTCAATTACATTAGGTAATAATTCTTGTTGTGCAAAATCACGAGCCGCCTGCCGAATCATCAGCTGCTCTTCGGAAAGTGTAAAATTCATTTATATTGCTTTTTTAGTATAAAATATGGTTGTATTAAAACGCTTTTTAGACTGCAAAGTTAGCTGAAATTCTCATTTTTCATTTACTTTCAAAATACTGATGAAAGCCCTTAACATAATATTTATGATGAAAACGAGAAGTCCTTTAAAAAAGCAACTGAATTAAAATACGTTAATTTGTTTCAATACTTCTTTTCTGTGCTATTGAGTTAGAAATGTTATAATGCTTGTGTTCTTAAAACTAGCAATATAAATGGTTTATAACTTCTTCGTTTTCGTTTGGTATATCTATTTAAACTAAGGGCAAACGCATGAAAATTTATTTTCCGCAGATAGTTTTCAATAGTTTGATTA
>CAYLSF010001554.1:0-1942 GCA_964385675.1 uncultured Saprospiraceae bacterium | reverse complement strand
TAGGAAGTGGCGAAATTCTCTCTAATAAACCTGTCACTTCTTTAGCTAACAATTTCTAATCAAAATAGAAGAAATAACGATTACATTCAAAAGTTAAACAAAACGCTTGTTCAGTTTTTTTTAATAAAAAAGAGTTTAACACCAATTTTCCATAAGAAATATGGTGTTAAACCCTTTTCATAAAATAATCTCACTATTTCTTAGATTACCATAATGATGGAGGATAAGTGCCATCATCCGATAATTTCTGTAACGCATCTACTACAACAGGTCTATCTGCCTTATAAGTTACCCCAAACCATTTATCTCTAGATTGTAGTACTTGTAGATTTAATTTCCCTGCTTGAATCATTGTATTCACAATAAGTGGAATATAAAATTCAGCTTTAGGATTATCTTTATTTGCCTTTACAAATGCTTCAAACTGTGCTTGTGCTTCTTCAAACACATTAGGATGAAATCCCCAAAAGTTCATTGATGTTACATCCTCTTCTTTTAATGGAGATATTTTATCATTTTCTTCATAGACAATTCCACCATCCGCTTCTCTTCTAATTTTATGACGCTCTACTACAGTCGTTAAATAACCATTTTCATCTGTCTCACAAATACCACGATTCACACTACCATTATCAGATAATGTATTAGCCAAGATAAAACCCACCATCGCATACTTATCTTCTGCTACACCATTCTTAAAAAAATTAGCCACAGTTTGATAAGCAGCTACGCCATAATAATCATCGGCATTCACTACAGCAAAAGGCTCATTAATTAAATGAGCAGCCGATAAAACTGCGTGACCTGTTCCCCAAGGTTTCGTCCGCTCTGGAATTTCCACCCCTTCTATTTCTATATTTACAGTCTGATAGGCATACGCCACCTCAATTTTATCTTGGAATTTATCAGCAAATTTTTCTTTAAAAGCTTCCTCAAAACTTTCGCGAATTACAAAAACTACTTTACCAAACCCTGCACGAATTGCATCATAAATCGAATACTCAATTATCGCTTCTTCATTTGGCCCTACTCCATCTACTTGCTTCAAGCCTCCATAACGGCTTCCCATACCTGCTGCTAAAATAAGTAAAGTTGGTTTTACGTCTATCATATTATTATTTTGCTTCTGTAGTAGTTAGTCACCTACCAATTTTAAAAAATGCAAAAATAGAGGGTTATTTGATTTTTTATATAAAATCAAAATGAAATTCATGTTAAACGAGCATTTATTACATTTTCAATTCAGTAATTGAAGTCTTGTTATTTAATTTGCATTTTTTAATACACCTAAAACGGATAGGATGGATTGGTTAGACAATATTAATAATGCCATAGCTCAAATGACTTGGGTGGAAGTAGTTGCTGTAATTACAGGAATCATTTATGTCATACTAGCAGCTAGAGAAAATGTATGGTGTTGGATATTTGGAATTATTAGTAGTGCCTTATCGGTGTATGCTATGTACTTTCTATTTGATTTATATATTGATGCAGCCTTGTATGGATATTATGTTATAATAGGATTTTATGGTTGGTATCAATGGTTGCACGGAAGTCAAGGAGAATCAGAATTATCCATTTCTATTTGGACTACCCAACAACATCTTATCACTATTGGAGGTGGTTTAGTTATATCTTTTATTGTTGGTTACTTTTTTGCCACTTATACCGCAGCAGCAGCAACCTATATAGATGCCTTTACGACCGTTTTTTCAATAATTGCTACTGTAATGGTAACACGAAAAATATTAGAAAATTGGTTATATTGGATAGTGATAGATGTGGTATATGTTTATCTATACAGTAGTAGAGGCGGTTATTTATTTGCTGTATTAATGGTTATTTATACCGTTATTGCCGTTGTAGGGTATTATAATTGGAGGAAGGAATGGAAACTAAAAGTAATCTAAATAATAAAGTGTAGTTCGTAAAAATTACCAAC
>CAYLSF010001553.1:0-1945 GCA_964385675.1 uncultured Saprospiraceae bacterium | reverse complement strand
AACAAAAAATTTACATACCTCTAAATCGTTATTTTATTTGCAAGAAGTTATATGTTCAGAATATTATTCTTTCATTAAACAATAAATAAACGAGAATTTGTAAATCAAAAAGTTGATTTTTTAATTTGACTACACGATCAATTTTAAAGCAGTTAGCTACTTTGCAAATTCAAAAATATTCCTCTAAATTTGTAGTGTAGTTATTAGGAAAATAATTCATTTTTTGAAAACTTTTTTAGAAGAGTGACTGTTAAAACCTTAAATTACACAACTAATAAAAGTACGATGGTACTTTTCAACTATAAATTTCTCTTAAAAAAAATTATTAATTATGCAACATTTTGGCATATTTATTGGTTTATTATAGTAGAAATTGATGACAAGATAAATAACTCTCAAGAGTTTAAAGATATAAAGATTCATAATTTGGTTTTATTTGGTTAGGGCTGAGGTGACGCTAGTGGTGGTGTCGCCTCTTTTTTATTTATATTCCTAAAAGGCTTGTATCTTGAAATCCTCCTTTTTACGAACAACGCTAAAGTTATCTCCCAATAAAAATAACAGCTCTAAAAAGCGTAAAGAATTTAATAAATGAGGCATATTGGTTTTTGCATTCATTTTTTAAATCAATATTACAGTTTCACTTCCACCGCATTTTACTCCATTGTTTACGCTGCACATCATTTAAAAAAGTCCAACATAAAATACGGCTTTTTTTATTGCCATGCTGCATTTTAATGACTTTTACCGTAGTAGAGGATGTTTGTTCTAAAGAATTTAACAACGGTTTTAAATTTTCTTTTTTAGATACTAATGTTGTAAACCAATAACAATTAAACTTAAATTGCTCACTTTCAGCAATCATAGTTTTTATAAATTGCAATTCTCCACCTTCGCACCATAACTCATTGGCTTGTCCTTTAAAATTTTGACTAGAGTTTAGATTTTTAGATTTTCGTTGACTGCTCCGTTGTGCCGCTTTTTTAGAAGAATGGAAAGGCGGGTTACATATCGTAAAATCAAATCGTTCTTTGGCGGTTATGATATTTTTAAAGATATATTTAGACGCCGTTTGCAATCTAACCTCTATCTTATCTTTTAGAATTTGATTTTTTTGAATAATTTGAGTTACATTTTCTAACGCTTTTTTATCTATATCACTTCCGATATAAGACCAACCATAACTTCGATTTCCAACAATAGCATAAATCGCATTGGCTCCAATTCCAATATCTAAACCACGAATTTTGTATCCTTTCGGTAATTTTTGATTCCGATAGCTTCCCGTAATCCCGATAGCTATCGGGACGGGAGGGAGGGATGCTCTCAATAAATCCGCAATATGATACACATAATCTGCTCGACTCGGCACAGGTGGACATAAATAACCTTTGGGAATCGACCAATCAATTTGATAATGGTATTTTATCAACGCTTTATTTAATGCCATGACGGCATTAGCATCCGCAAAGTTTAAGGTTTTTTTATTCGATTGGTAAGGATGATCTTTGATAAAATTCGATAATTCAGGGCATATTGCTACCAATGCTTCAAAATAGTACTGCCCTTGATGTGGATTGTTTTGATGAAAAGACATCTTATAAAGTTATTAATTAGTTTAGGCACGCTACAAAAATACATCTTACTGCTTATGTTTTAGAGAGTTACCGACTCTAAACTAACAGCTTTTCTTTTACACCAACTTTTCAACCACTTATTCTTTTAATCAACTCATTATAAAGTAACGATATAAGTAGGTTTACTTATTTAATTGTTACGATCCTGACAGCTATCGGAATGAATTAAATTGTAGTTATTAGTTACCTAGTTACTTGGTTATTAGTCAATGGTTTATATGTCTTTGCTTTTGCAAAAGGTATACTAGAAAACAACAGCTATTCTCGGTTTAGAGAATTTAATATTTATTAGCTCTTATTTATCATTA
>CAYLSF010001552.1:0-1948 GCA_964385675.1 uncultured Saprospiraceae bacterium | reverse complement strand
AATTTAAAAAGAAAAGCCTATAAAATATTATACAGTGAATTGGGATTACATCTAGATAGAAATAATAATTTGAGTGCGGATATAGCAATTTATGAAAGAAAAAATGTAAAAGACAAATGGACTCCTCACTATATGAAATTGCCTCCTAAAATTGCTATTGAAGTTGATACAAAAATTGCCTTTGATCAACTCCATGCGGGAGAATACATTCATATCAAAACTCAAAAGTTATTAGATTTTGGCGTTGAAAAAGTAATTTGGTTTTTTACTAAAAGTAAAAAAGTAATGATAGCTACCGATCCAGCAGTTTCAGGGCAAGATTGGATAACAAAATCATGGGACAAAGAAATTGAAGTATTAGAGCTTAATTTTTCTTTAAATGACCTCATAGAGGCAGAAGATGAATTATAAGTGAAATATTATTTTATATTGCTCCTATCTCTTTCAGCAGCTAAAACAGCCACTACAAAAAGGCACTTCCCTTTAATGAAATCTTCCCTTTCGTCAACTATATTTTCAAAAGATTTATTGAAGATTAGGTAGAAATATCGTTTCTTGTAGCAAAGAAACTGAATAACGTCCAAAAAATAACTCCATCCTTTTGCGGTAGGTTTTAACACCCAAATACCCGATTTATTTTTTGCCGTTATTAAAACTAAATTTATAATGAAAAAAGTTACCACTAATATTGCTCAATCCTCTACTTTACCTGCTGATTTCTACTTTGATTCAGCTATTTGGGAGCGAATGAAGGAAAATATTTTTGCTAAGAGTTGGCAGTACATAGGAGATGAAACACAAATTTTTAATGTAGCGGTCAATACTTACCCGTTTTTTTTATTGGATAAATACATTGAAGAACCTCTAGTTTTAACTAAGAAAGATGACGTTGTTCGGTGCTTATCCAATGTTTGTACACACCGAGGGTTTATCGTTAGTCATAATCCTGAAAAAAATCGAAAATTAACCTGTTTTTATCATGGTAGAAGGTTTAACCTAGAAGGAAAATTTGAATCTATGCCTGAGTTCAAAGAAGTCGAAAACTTCCCAAGACCTTGTGAGCATTTGCATCAATTACCTCTGAAGAAATGGTCAAAGTTCCTATTTACTAGCCTTAACCCCGAATTTGACTTTTCTTTTATGTTAAAAGAACTGGAACAACGAGTCGGTTTTTTAAATATAGATGAATTTGAATTTGCACCAGAATATTCCAAAATTTATAATGTACAAGCACATTGGGCTTTATACTTAGATAATTTCTTGGAGGGCTTTCATATCCCCTTTGTACATCCTGCTTTAAATGGTATATTGGATTATGGAAGCTATGACACGGTTTGTAAAGACCACATGGTTTTGCAAATAGGTTATGCCGATAAAGGCTCAGAAACCTTAGATATTCCAGAAGGACACCCAGATTACGGCAAAGAAATTTCAGCTTATTATTTTTGGTTCTTTCCAAATTTTATGCTCAATTTTTATCCATGGGGCGTTCAAATTAATATTGTACGACCTATGACGCCCAATTTTACTAAAGTAGAATTTTTATGTTATATCAAAGACCGAGAAATATGGGATAGAATGAGTGGTGGGCAGTTAGGAGATAAAACAGAACAAGAAGATGAATGGGTAGTAGAAGGCGTTCAAAAAGGTATTCGTTCTAGGTTTTATACAGACGGCCGATTTTCAGCCAAACGAGAAACAGGTGTTCATCATTTTCATCGGTTATTAAAGCAGTATTTGGAGTAGCCAACCGCTCTACAGTTGGTTCTCAATTCATTTATAGAATCTATAGGTTATCAAGGCAATTTTTAGAACGATTATTCGTAATTATAATTAACTTAAGTATTGATTATGATAAGAATAATTATATGTTTTAGCCTTTTGTTCGGACTTATTAATAGTAATATTACTTCATATACTCCTTATGTTATAACTGGAAATTATTACA
>CAYLSF010001551.1:0-1948 GCA_964385675.1 uncultured Saprospiraceae bacterium | reverse complement strand
TTACCTTCAATTTCTTTTTGTTGCATAACCCAATAAAATGTTAACAACCCGAATCCTCCTCCAATCAACGTACAAGAAATAATAGCAGGAGCTTCTTCCATTAATCCTATATTACCAATGATATTTCCAAGTAAGAGACCAATACCAAATCCTAATACCGTTAATCCCCATCTTAAGGCATCTTCTTTAGCACTGATAGGTCTAAAACTATCCGTATCAATCAGCCCTTTTTCAATTAATTTTAAGCGTTCTGCCCTTTTTGAGCGAATATAAGTAAAGATAATTCCAAAAAAACTTCCAAATACGGAAACAACCGCTACAATTCCCATGACTAATTCTGCTCCAGACATAATGATTTTGTTTTGATGATTAAATATTATTTTGCATCTGTGACGAGAAGAGTCCAATATTGGTTACAAAAAAAATCTGTAACTTGCTGTAACCAAATAAAACTGATCCTCGTCAGAGGAAACAAGTGATGGAAAACGATTGGCAACATATAGAACAGGTATTGGCAGGGCGTACTGCTGTTTTCGCAAAATTGGTAGATAAGCATCAAGGATATGTTTTTTCTGTGGTGTTGCGAATTCTTAAAAATAGAGAAGAAGCAGAAGAAGCTGCACAAGATACTTTTGTAAAAGCTTTTAAGCAACTTAAAACCTTTAATCGCCAATCTAAATTTACCACATGGCTTTATCGAATTGCGTATAATACGGCTATAGATTATAGTCGAAAAAAGAAGAAACAGACACAATCTATACACAATGATGAGCGGTTTGTACAAATTGCAGATCAAAAAACGGCAACAACTTTTGAACAATTACAGTCGAATCAGCGTAATTATTACCTACATCGACTTATTGAACAGTTACCGGCCGAAGATGGATTATTGATTACACTCTTTTATTTGAAGGAACATTCTGTGGAAGAAGTAGCGAATTTAATGGAGCTTTCTGCATCTAACGTTAAAGTGAAATTATATCGACTGCGTCAAAAACTCAGAAAAACATTGGAGCAAAAATTTAAAGCTGAAGCTAAAGATTTATTATAATATTGGATTATGAAATGCATTGATGAACAACAATTGTGGGAGTATATTGATGGTGAAGTAGCGGAAAAAGAGCGTGCTATACTTGAGAGGCATTTTGATAAGTGTCCTGAGTGTCAAAAAGAGCTAGATTTACTACTTTCATTAGATGAAGAATTTGCCAATGCAATTACTGCTCAACCTTCTATGCGATTTACCCAAAACGTAATGGAGTTGATTGAAGTAGAATTAAATGTTGCTGAATATCAACCTTTAATGCGTAAATTCTGGAGACGATTTGTAGTGTTTAGTTTTGCTTCTATGGTCTTGACGTTGATAGTTGTTGCTATTTTCTTTCCTACCACAGGAACTGTTCCTTTTGAAACAGAACTACAGACTGTAAGTGTCGGAATTAATTGGTTAATGAGTTTTACACAACATCCGATTCTATTTAATAGCATTATTATCATTTTGGCTTTTTGGTTACTATATGGCTTTGATAAATATTTAGCCGCTTCACAATTAGCAAAACAAAGACGACAATAGAAAGATTCTGATAAAAACTATACTTTTGAAACCTACATTGATATGCTCAATGTAGGTTTTATGTTTTTTAAATCCTGTCCAATGATACAACAACTTACTATACAAGAACTCAATACTTGGAAAACGGAAGGAAAAGCATTTCATCTAGTAGATGTCAGAGAAGAAGATGAACACGATGCTCATAATATCGGCGGAGAACTCGTGTCTTTAGGTGAAATTATGAGACATAAAGCGGAATTTGATAAATCGATTCCTGTGGTCGTTTATTGTAAACGAGGTATTAGAAGTCAAATAGCCATCCAACGCTTGCAGCCTCGTTTACCGCACGTTGACTTTTATAATTTGAAAGGGGGGATTTTAAGTAATAAGTAATAA
>CAYLSF010001550.1:0-1949 GCA_964385675.1 uncultured Saprospiraceae bacterium | reverse complement strand
ATTCTCAAATAACATATACTCATAATTTTAAACATCAAATTATTAACACGTAAAAACAGAAGCACCTTGAAACAAAACAGTCTTTATGAACCGTTGCTAATAGAAATTGCATGGGAAGTTTGCAATAAGGTTGGTGGTATATATACCGTTATTCAGACAAAAGTACCTTATATGAAAGAACGGTGGGGTGATCAATATTGTCTCATTGGTCCTCAGTTGACAGATGATTTACCAGTCGAATTTCAACCTGCTCATGACTTTGATGATGCTTACGGACAGGCAGCATTAAAAATGAAAGAATTAGGCTATGAAGTAAATTATGGGTATTGGTTAGTGGAAGGAAAACCTAAGGTTATTTTACTAAAAATAGCCAATGTTGTAGATAAGTTGGATGAAATAAAGATGGATTTAGAAGCCAACTACGGCATTCCTATTCGTCCAGAAAAACTCTTACATGAAGTCATTGCTTTTGGGCATATGGTTTTCCATTATTTACAAGAGGTATCCCGATCAGAAGTGACGACCAAACAAATCATTGCTCATTTTCATGAATGGATGGCAAGTTCATCATTAGCTGATGTGAGAAAACATAATTTGCCTATTGCTACTGTATTCACAACTCATGCGACTTCGTTGGGAAGATATTTAGCCATGAATGACCCCAATTTCTATAAAAGAATTTCGGCATTTGATTGGAAAAAAGAGGCAATTCGATTTGGCTTAGAGGCACAAGCTAGTATAGAGCGATTAGCTGCTCAATCAGCACATGCCATGACTACTGTTAGTCAATTAACGGATCAAGAATGTGAATTCTTACTAGGTCGAAAAGCAGATATTCTACTACCCAATGGATTAAATATTGGTAGTTATACAGTGATGCATGAGTTACAAAATTTACATCAACGCTACAAAGAAAAAATCCATGAGTTTACAATGGCTCATTTTTTCAATAATTATACCTTCAATTTAGATAAAACACTTTATTTCTTCACATCTGGACGTTATGAATATGTCAATAAAGGATATGATGTTACGCTAGAAGCATTGACGAGGTTAAATGAGCGAATGAAGCGAGCGAAAATTGACAAAACAGTCGTTATGTTTTTTATTACCAAACGACCTGTTAATAATATTAATCCATTAGTATTAGAGCTTCGCTCATTGATGGAAGAAATACGCCAAACTTGTGAAGCAATTCAACAGCAAGTGGGAGAAAAATTATTCTATGCTGCGGCTCAAAGTAATGGTGATTTTGCCCTTCCTAACTTAAATGATTTTGTAAACGAATATTGGCAATTTAGATACAAAAAGACCTTGTTATCTTGGAAAACCCCCTATCTTCCGATATTAGTCACTCACAACTTAAAAAATGATCAAGATGATAGTATTTTGAGTTTTTTGAGAGAGCGTGAATTTTATAATCAAGAGGAAAACCCAGTAAAAATTGTTTATCACCCAGACTTTATTGATTCTACTAATCCACTATTTAAGTTAGACTATTTCCAATTTGTAAGAGGGGCAAATTTAGGGATTTTCCCTAGTTATTATGAACCATGGGGTTATACGCCTGTAGAATGTATTGCAAGAGGGGTAGCAACTATTACAAGTGATTTAGCTGGATTTGGTGATTATGCCAAGCAAAAATCAAAAAATGCTCAAGATAAGGGATTGTATATTGTCAATAGAAGAAACCAATCATTTGATGATGCTGCCGAAGAATTGACGGATTATCTATTTGAGTTTGTTCAAAAAAATGGAAGAGAGCGATTGAGTTTGCGAAATAGTGTAGAAGGTATGGCGTATGATTTTTCCTGGGATAATTTAGGTCGATATTATATGGAAGCTTATAGATTGGCGATTACAGAACTTACAAAAACAACGGATTAATTTGAATATACGATAATCTTAACAGTCGCTAAAGATTCAGCTTATTTATTAGTTTTTACACT
>CAYLSF010001549.1:0-1953 GCA_964385675.1 uncultured Saprospiraceae bacterium | reverse complement strand
AGTGAGGTGAATGTAGATGCAGAATTGGTGAAAAGCGAGAATACCCTTTCTCGTACTGAAGAGAAATTGGTGGAAATGAGCAATGGCTGTATCTGTTGTACGCTTCGAGAAGATTTGATGGTTGAAGTAGAACGATTGGCAAAAGAAAACCGATTTGATTATTTATTGATAGAGAGTACTGGAATTAGTGAACCTGTGCCTGTAGCTCAAACGTTCTCTTTTGTGGATGAAGAAAATGGGATTGACTTATCTCGTTTTAGCTACATTGATACGATGGTAACGGTTGTGGATGCCTTTAACTTCTTTAAAGATTTTGGTAGCCCAGAGCGATTGATGGATAGAAACCTTACGGATATGGAAGGAGACTTTCGTACCATCGTTAACCTATTGACCGACCAAATTGAATTTGCTAATGTCATCATTGTCAATAAAACTGATTTGGTTACGGAAGAACATTTGGGTGTATTGAAAGCGGCTATTCATAAACTCAATCCTTCTGCTCGTATTATTGAGTCTAGCTTTAGTAAAGTTGCTCCTAAAGAGATTTTGAATACGAACTTATTTGATTTTGAAGAAGCAGAACAAAGTGCAGGTTGGATAGAAGAACTCAATAAAGATGAGCATACTCCAGAAACAGAGGAGTACGGTATTAGTTCTTTCGTGTATAGAACTAAAAAACCTTTCGATCCTGTACGTTTTTGGAAGTACGTCCAAAACAAATTTCCCACCACTATCATTCGTAGTAAAGGATTATTCTGGTTGGCTTCTCGACCTGGGCAGGCTTTGATATGGGGTCAAGCTGGCGGTTCACTAAGGGCTGATAGTGCTGGGATTTGGTGGAGTAGTATGCCGTATCAAAAACGCACACAATTTGTAGGATTTCTCCAAAACCAAAAAGAGATTGAGAAGGGATGGAGTGAGGTGTTTGGAGATCGAAAAAATGAAATTGTATTTATCGGACAAGATATGGATGAGGCACGTATTAGAGCTGAGCTGGATGCTTGTTTATCCACAGATAAAGAATTGGCAACTAAGAAATGGAAAACTGGTTATGACGATAATTGGCCTGTAGAAAAAGCTTATGCATTGAATTAAAGAATTGATAGGAAATATCATAATACCCAACACGCCTGATATCATATTATTGATATTGGGCGTATTGTTTATTTCCATATTTTAATTACAAACCCAAATAAAACAATGGAGATTCTCTAAAAAATCTCATGGAGGTGAGTCATCAGGTGAGTGGGTTATTTAAATTATCACTCTAAACGTTAAGATTTTGATGATTTTCTCCCGATAGCTATCGGGACACCTAGTGACTATCACGGTTTTATCAAAGAACCAAAATGGATAATTTCAAATGAAGAAAATTTATTAAACTAAGTGCTTTAGGATTTGCTAGTATTACTTTACAGTTTAGTTCTACCCCCTCATCAATTCTATAAGTCGGCATTATTCAATTTTATAAGAAACTTTTTCACCGCTTTTTTATTCAATAAGATTGAGTTCTTTTTTATTTTGATTATTACCCAAAATACATCCCCCCCTTTTGTTGATTTTAAATCATATCAACTGACTGAAGGAAGTGCTATCTTTTTAGCCAAAAATCAAGTGCATCATTTTACAAAAGAATTGGAAAAAGCAGAGGGCTATTGCATTGTTTTCAATAGTTTTTTGTAGATAATTATCATTTTCTATCTAATAACTATCAATTCAATCGGTTATTTAATTACCATATTGAAGTACCTGTTATTCATCAGCAAGATATGGGAGAAGATAGCTTTATTGAGATGGCCCAAAACCTACACAAAGAATATACCTTTCCAAATAATTTTGCCAAATCTGAAATGCTAAGTACGCTACTACATGTCTTGTTGCTTAAAGCTGAACGAGCAAAAGAATTACAGGCAATTAGTGGCATAAAACACAATGGTTAGAAATATTTTGTAC
>CAYLSF010001548.1:0-1954 GCA_964385675.1 uncultured Saprospiraceae bacterium | reverse complement strand
CATATTTAAAACACTATAGATTTTACGATAAGTAAATACACTTAAAAGTGATACTTCTGTCATCAGAATGCGTCTTTTAATTGTGGATAATCTATAAAATCCAAATTTGACAATTTAAGTGCGGCATTTTTTTGCTGCTATTCACTATTAAACGACTATTTTACTATGGCTATTCGCATTGAAAAAGATGAACCTACTAATCCTGGAGGCAATGATCCTAGACCAAATCCTGACCCCCGACGCCCCGAAGGAGGCGGTGGAGGAGGTTTGTTAAAAATGGCTCTCCCGTTGCTATTGATGCTCTTTAGTAAAAATCCAAAACTAGCGATTACAATTTTACTGATTGGAGGAGCTGCCTATTACTTAACAGATGGATTTAGTTTCTTAAATGAAGGCGGAAATCAGAATTTTTCTTTTAGTCAAGGATGTGATTTTGATCAAGAAAAATATGCCTCGTCAATGGCATTTGAACCATTGGCAAATAATTATAAAAATCAATTTCCAAGTGCTGCTTCCTTATTACAGTATGCACCACCTCGTAAAAATCAAGGTCGTCAAGGGTCTTGTGTAGGTTGGGCAAGTGCGTATGCTGCACGGTCTATTTTGGAATCTCGTGAGACAGGAAAATCGGGAAGAGCATCTGCCTTTAGTCCTGCCTTTTTATATAATCAAATTGCATTAACGAATTGTCAGGGAGCTTATCTGCAAGATGCGATGGAGAGTATGTATAAAATAGGTTCTGTACCAGAAAATGATTTTCAATACAATGAAAGTTCTTGTGATCGTAAGCCTAATAGTACGTTAAAAAGAGCAGCATCTGCTAATCGTACAGCAGGGTATAACCGATTGACAAAAGGTGGCTATAACTATAAAGTAGATATAGCAGGTATCCGTCAGAATTTAGCAAAAGGGGCACCTGTTGTTATTGGAATGCAAGTAGGAGGAACTTTTATGCGTGCTATGGAGCGTAAAAGTGATTGGCAGCCAACGCAAGGTGACTACAGTCTTAGAGGGTTCAGCGGACACGCTATGTGTGTGATTGGTTATGATGATGACCGTAGAGGTGGTTCGTTCCAAATTATGAATAGCTGGGGAGACCGTTGGGGTAAAGATGGTGTATGTTGGGTAACTTACAAAGATTTTGACTATTTCACCAAAGAGGCGTATGGTCTTTATCCAATGGGTAAAGCAGAAACGAATAATGATAAGTTAGCCGTGAAATTCGGTATTGTTGATAAAAATTCAATGAAAGCTCTACCTGTTCGTAGAGTGAATCAAAATGTATTTGCGACCACCATGCAAAAGGAGCAGCGCTTCAAATTGGAGGTAACGAATTCTATTGAGTGTTATGCGTATATTTTTGCGGAGCAAGCGGATGGAACAAGTCAAGTCTTATTCCCTTATGATGATAAATCAAATCCGTATTTAGGGATTACGGGCACCCGTCTTTTCCCTCGTAACGAATCGCTTTTCCCTGATGAGGTAGGAAATAAAGATAGATTTGCCGTAGTGGTTACAAAAAAACAAATCGACTTTAACGCTCTAAATACAGCAATTAACCAAAGTCGTCAACGTAGCTATGCGGCTAAAGTAATAGATGCTTTAGGCGATCAGCACGTTGCTCAAATGTCTTTCAATGATGATGGCACAAGCATTGATTTTGAAAGTGATTTAAAAGGTAAAAACGCTGTAAGTGTTGTTGTGGAAGTAGCGAAATAAGCTTTTTATTTTGTGTTGATGCCTGTCCCGTGCTTGATATGGGATCTTGACGTGTTGATGTGTTGTTGTTTTTAATAAACGATGAGCGTCAACACGTCAACTTATTTTAAGGTGTTTTGTTAGTAAAATTTAAAATAGAAAGTCTATCTATCATATCTGTGATAAGATTGATTTTCATAACGACTATAATTTAGTAGTTAAAAAATTAAATTTAGTAGAATAGTTGTATTTCATT
>CAYLSF010001547.1:0-1956 GCA_964385675.1 uncultured Saprospiraceae bacterium | reverse complement strand
GATGATAAACGCTCTGAAACAGCTATGGAAGATCGGAAAAAACAAGGGTATTTTTAATTTTTTTTGAAAAATCGTATATTTATAAAAAGTATAAAATTATGATTACAGACATTAACGAACTAGATTTTTCAAAAAAATATACCTATTCGGACTATTTGACCTGGCAGTTTAAAGAGCGTGTTGAATTAATCAAGGGATATATTTTTAGAATGTCGCCTGCTCCAAATCGAAAACATCAACGAATATCCTGGACTTTAACAGTAGAGATTGGTTCATATTTGAAAAGTAAAAAATGCCAAGCTTATTCGGCACCATTTGATGTAAGATTACCTCTACCTAAGTCAAAACAGAAAAAGGGCAAAGTAAATACTGTGGTACAGCCTGATATAGTAGTTGTTTGTGATGAAAGTAAGTTAGATGAACGAGGTTGTAATGGAGCACCTGATTTAGTCATTGAGATTTTATCACCGGGCAATACCAAAAAAGAGATGAAAAATAAGCTAGAAATTTATCAATTTTCTAAAGTTATAGAATATTGGTTAGTTGATCCTATTAGCCAGTTTGTCATCATTTATACTTTAAATGAAAAAGGTAAATATATAGGTAGCGTACCTTTTACAGATGAAGATATACTCACGAGCAATGTGCTTAAAGGATTAAAAATCAATTTATCAGAAGTATTTAATACCTAAGTGCGAATGAATAACGGTTTAAAGGTGAGTACAGAACTACTAAGATTTTCAACAGCAGGAAGCGTAGATGATGGTAAAAGTACACTGATAGGACGTTTGCTGTATGATAGTAAATCCATATTTGAAGATCAATTTGAAGCAGTAAAAGCGACAAGCGAAAGACGAGGAGAAGAAGGTGTAAATTTAGCTCTATTAACGGATGGATTAAAAGCAGAGAGAGAACAAGGAATAACAATAGATGTTGCTTATCGTTATTTTGCAACTCCTAAACGCAAGTTTATTATAGCTGACACCCCTGGACATATTCAATATACTAGGAATATGGTTACTGGAGCTTCTACCGCTAATGTTGCTTTGATTTTAGTAGATGCTCGTAAAGGAATTGTGGAGCAAACTCGTCGGCATGCTTTCATTGCTTCTTTATTACAAATTCCTCATTTATTGGTTTGTATCAATAAGATGGATCTGGTGGATTACCAAGAAGAAGCGTTTGAAAAGATTAAAGCTGAATTTTCATCTTTTTCTTCTAAACTAGATGTGACAGATATTCAATTTATTCCAATTTCGGCGTTGAAAGGAGATAATGTAGTTCATGAATCTGAAAATATGGACTGGTATCAAGGGACTACATTGATGTATTACCTTGAAAACGTACATATCGCAAGTGATCATAATTTCATTGATGTTAGATTTCCTGTTCAATATGTTATTCGACCATATAATGATGAATATCATGATTATAGAGGGTATGCAGGTAAAGTGTCAGGAGGAATTTTGAAGAAAGGGGATAAAGTAATGGTTTTACCATCTGGATTTACGGCAAATATTAGTAAGATAAATACGTTTGATGGCGAAATTGAGAAGGCTTATCCTCCGATGTCTGTTACATTGTTATTAGATGAGGAGATTGATATAAGTAGAGGTGATATGATTGTGAGAGTAAACAATAAACCAGAAGTCACACAAGATGTAGAGGTGATGGTTTGTTGGTTTAACGAAAGACCGTTGCGACTTCGTGGGAAATATACTATAATGCATACCTCTAAGGAGGTTAGATGTATAGTGAAAGATATTCGATATAAATTAGATATTAATACATTACATCGTCTTGAAGAAGATAAGGTAATCGGGATGAATGATATAGCACGGATTATTGTTAGAACTACCAAGCCTTTATTTACAGATACTTATCGTAGAAATCGAACCACAGGTAGTGTCATTTTAATAGATGAAGCTACGAATGAGACGGTTGGGGCAGGAATGA
>CAYLSF010001546.1:0-1959 GCA_964385675.1 uncultured Saprospiraceae bacterium | reverse complement strand
AGCGACTACATTCAACTAATGAAGGAGATAATTTTCTTCAAAATGTAGATTATCGTTACAATATTCGAGGATGGTTAACGGATATTAATGACATTAATTTCGGTGGATTGACACAAGCAGAACTAGCAGCAGAGGTCACACAGGGTCTAGTCACGAATATCCAAAACCAAAAAATGGCGGTTAATTTAAATGTAGCGGAATTAAATAATGAGGATTATAACACGATAGAGGTAGAAGATGAAGCAGAATACAATACGGAGTCGGGGACGGAGCAACAAGACGACACCGAAACCATTGCACTCACTAATAGCACTACAGCATCAGCATTAAATGACCAATTTACTTTGGATTATAGCAATGTAACGATAGATGAATCCAACATTACACAAACCTTAAATGCTTTAGAAGCAGATTTAATCCAACAGTTAAATACATTAGGCGTCACAGAACAGGCAGCTAGGGATGTCGTAGTACAAAATATACAGGATTATTATAGAGACACCTGGCTACGCACCGTAGCCAATGATGATGATGATGACTTATTTGCCATGCACTTTGATTACAATACAGCTAATGCTTTTTTAAATGCCCCTGCTCAGTTTAACGGTAATATATCTGCTATTCAATGGCATGTAAGAGGTAAGGATATACAAGAATATGGTTTTCAGTATGATAATTTAAATCGCTTAACACAAGCGACTTATGGTGAAAAGGTAAATGGACAGTACAGTACCTTTAAAGCGAATGGTTATGATATGTCAGCAAGTTATGATTTAAATGGAAATATCCAAACCTTACAAAGAAGAGGGGCAACAGCAACAGATGATGATACCAAAGAAGCCATTACTTTTGGAGTGATAGATAATTTGACTTATACCTATCATAACAATAGCAATCAACTCAAAGCGGTAGCGGATGCTGGAGCAAATAATATCCTCAATGATTTAAAGGGATTTAAGGATGGTAATACGACCAACACAGACTATATCTATGATGCGAATGGTAATATGATTGAAGATAAAAATAAGGGCATTACCATTGAGTATAATCATCTAAATTTACCGAATAAAGTTACCTTTAATAATGGTAATGAAATCGTTTGGATATATGATGCTGCGGGCATCAAATTAACCAAAACAACCACGGATAATGAAGGAAATATCAATACCAAACAATATGCAGGAGGTTTTGAATATTATAATGATGAGTTAGAAGCTATTTATTTTAGTGAGGGTCGTATAGCGTATTTAGGAGAAGGGGAATATAGATATGAATATTCACTTAAAGACCATTTGGGTAATACAAGAGTTACTTTTGCAGATGTAAATAATGATGGTCGAGTGGAAGAAGGGGAGATTTTGCAAGAGGAGCATTATTATCCATTTGGTTTACGAATGGAAGGCTATGGGCGATTGGTGCAGGGGTTAGTAAATCCTTATAATTATAATGGGAAGGAATTAATTAGCGATTTTGATTTGGATTGGTTGGACTATGGAGCTCGGTGGTATGATGCTAGTATTGCTAGGTGGTCGGCTGTTGACCCTCTGGCTGAGAAGTATGCTCCTTTTTCTCCTTATAATTATGTTTTGAATAATCCTTTGAAGTTTATTGATCCTGATGGAAAGGAAGTTATTGTTAGCACAGAAGGACTAAGTGGTAAAGAGGCAAAAAGATTTAAAAGACACGTTAAACGAATGATTCGTGACTTAAGAAAAAATTCTGCTACATTTAAAAAATATTATGATCAGTTAGACAGTAAAGGTGCACCTTTCATAATAATTAAACCTGGTGCCAGAAATAGATTTAGAAGAGCTGGTATAAGTACTAAAAAAGCAACTGTACCTTATGATAATCACCCCGAAGGAATTCCTGTACGTAGAAGTAAGAACAAAAATAGAGTAGGTAAAGGAAAACCAGCAGAAGGTGAAATATTATTTAATATTAATAGAAAATCACCTT
>CAYLSF010001545.1:0-1965 GCA_964385675.1 uncultured Saprospiraceae bacterium | reverse complement strand
ATAACCATATACTTGAAGTAGACTACGAGGTATTGCAGAAAAATTAATCGGACTACATTCTACCTCAGTTGTACTTATTGAGAACAGCTAATCCTGTTGAGTTTCTAAAATTAGCTTATTTTACATGCTAAGAGGATTGGCTATTATACAGAATGTCCAAGGAAGATAGAAAATTTAAACTTCCAATTTTACCATTCTCGCTTTTCTGTTTTTTCTGAGTTATTTAAAATAGATAAAATGCTGGCAGCTTTTTACTTATTTTTACTAATGGCTGGTGCTATTCAAGGAATAGTAATGGGTATTTTATTATGGAGAGCCAAGACTTCTCCTCAATGGAAGTCCAATCGTTTTTTGGCGATTATGCTATTTTTTTTCGCATACAGACTCATTGTAGAAACACTTCACGGGATGGGACAAGGCGGTGTCAATCAGTGGATCTATCATATACTCTTGGAATACAATTGGATATATGGCTGTTTGATTTTTTTTTATGTCCGCTCACTTTTACAACCCAAATGGCATTTAAATCGCAAAGATTGGATACATTTTTTACCTGTTAGTATAGAGTTTCTATTTAGCAATTTTATAAAAGCACAAAATTTCTTTTGGGATGGTACTGCGGAAAGTCTAACTTGGGTAGGTTATCATGGTTATTCACTTTGGATGCATACACCATTTCAGTTTGTTGTATCTATTGGTTTGATATTATATTATGTCGTTCGTTCTTGGCGATTATTCAATGATATGAATGCGAATTCTAATTTTAAAATCAAAACCAATGCTCATTTAAGGATTCTATGGACACTTCGGATTTATGCTATTTTCTCTACGATGGCTTTGGTTTTTGCCTTTGTGGATTTTATATTTTTTGACTATGCGTTCAATCCTTTCCACCAATATCCAACATTTATAAGTTTAGCTATGGTGACTTATTGGTTGGGTTTACAAGGCATTTGGTTTAGAAATGATCTAATTTTAGAAAAGATCAAGCCAACTAAAAAGATAAACCATCAGTTACAAGCCCTAATTCTCCAACTAGAAAGCATCATGCAAACCGAAAAACCTTATCTCAATCCCAATCTCAATGTCGCTAGCTTAGCCCAAATCATCAATACCAAACCTTATTTACTTACTAAAGCACTAAATACTCAATTATCTAAAAAATTCAATGACTATATCAACGAATATCGTGTCCAAGAAGTCATACAACGCATCAACGACCAACAGTACGAACATCAAACCTTACTAGCTATCGGTTATGATGCTGGTTTTAATTCAAAAGCTTCATTTAATCGTATTGTAAAAAAAATAACAGGTAAATCTCCCAGTGAATTGAAAAAAACTATTCATTAATTGATTTTATCACGTCACGATAATTGTTCAGATCAACTATTATTTCATTATTTCTATTCGAATATTCGGAATTTGTTTGATACACTAATTTAATATTTAAGTGATAAAATCATAAATCAACCCAATGCACTATGAATAAATTAAACGTAAACGGTATCCTTTTAGTAGATGATAGCCCTTTGATGAATCGTATGCATCAATTTAAACTGAAAGCACAAACAGGCGTTGAAAATATCAGTTTTGTATTTAGTGGCTCAGAAGCTATTGATTACTTGAACGAAACCTCTAACATTATTCCTGAAATCATCTTTATTGATATTAATATGCCTGAAATGGATGGTTGGGAGTTGTATGAAAAAATCCATAAAAAACCAAAACTAGAAAAAACACTATTTTTTGTATTAACAGGGAATGTATCTTCGGATATTCTTACAAAAGCCGCATCTATAAAAGGGATCAAGGCTGTTTATGAAAAACCCTTAAGTGAGGAGAGTATCCAAGCTATCATGCAAATACATATGTAGTTCTAATTCAAAAATAGGAAAGCTTCTTTTTCAGTAACTGATGTTACGCAAAATTATTTTTTTATTGTCAAAAGTTAGCCGTCGCCAT
>CAYLSF010001544.1:0-1965 GCA_964385675.1 uncultured Saprospiraceae bacterium | reverse complement strand
CATCTTACAATCTTTAACAAAGATTGAAATCAAAAATGCTGATTTTAGAGAGGAAACTAAAGGAAATTAAACTTTAGTGATTAGTTGCCCAGTGACTTAGTAATTAGTCAAATAATATCAATCTAAAATCTCCTTTTGGTAAAGTCAATACCTTATTTTTATATTGATAGTATTTACTCTAAATGCGGTTTTAAAACCTCTATCATAGCATTTGCGACTACTTTATGTCCCTTTTCATTCCAATGATAGCCATCACTAGAACGAACGGTTACACCACTACTTTCTTGCTGTACTAAAGCTTGTGCAGGAGCATTGGTAAAGTCAGCTCCTATCATTTTACTAATCCGTTGATATTCGTCCACATAAGGTTGATAGTGATCCGCATCATAAACTATTATCTGGGTATTTTCTCCTGCTTTATTGGCTATTTTTTGAAAAAGTTGTTCTGTTACATTCACTGAATAGTCATACAATTCATAATCTCTACCTTGTTCCACTATGAGCTGTTCAGCGGGAATAGTTATTTCGGTATTTTGTTCTACATTATTCCATCGTTTCAATACTAAAGCCAAAAATTTAGAATAGTCTTGCATGTATTCCCACATTGGCTTTGGATCATGATAATATATTGCTCCATCTTTATTTAAATAGGGTCGCCGTTTATCAGTGCTTATTTGATAATTACTGACTAACTCTAAAGGAGCATGATTATCTAAAAAGTCATTAGAGCAAGTTTGCACCACCAAAATATCAGGTTGAATTTCATCTACGAACTCTTCTAAAATTAAATATTCCTGCATTGTTCCAAATCCTGACATTCCGTAAGCAAATACTTCTACCTCTAAACTATCTTGAATGTGTTTGTAAAAAACTTTATCATCTGAGACTTCCACACTTTGGATATAAGAATCCCCCAAAAAGAAAACCTTTTGCTTATCTGTCTTTGGATTGCCATACATTCTAAATCCATCTTTATTTGTAGAAAGTGAAAGTGCATATTCTACTCCAGCTTGATCCTTCATTGTTCCCTCATATTGATAGTTCCCTTTGGGTTTCCACCCCAGTTTATCGTCTGGCATGGCAGTATTGTATGGCGGGGGAGGTGGCACTTTAGGAACAACTACCACTTCTGCTGCAAAGTACATACGAGTAATAACTTCTCCAACTATCCAAACTAATGATAATACAAACAGCCAGCCTATGGCATAAAACAATATTTTTCGCCCCGTAGATATTTGCTTTGTTTGATCTTCCATTTTAGATTGATTTAGAAATCAAACCTACTAAGATTAATCGAAAATTGAATATGGAAAGCAATTATTTTATATCGAAATATTGATTCAAACTAAAAGCGGACTATTATGAGTTTAAAATTTTAAGGAAACTGTAAATAACTTGTAGGTACATGTTCTGTTAACCAAACTCCATTTTCTGATTTATAAAAATGCAATCCAGCTTTGTGCATCTCTTTTGCCTTTACTTTCAAAATAACAGGCACACCATGTCTAGCCCCCACTGCTTTTGCAGTTGCTACATCCTCGGATAAATGTACATGATGCCGACTGCCCTTTATCAATCCTTTTTTCCTAATGGAATTAATAAATCGAGTTGCTGTTCCATGGTATAAAATTTCAGGTGGTTCTACGGGAGTATAGCCTAAATCAATACGAAGCGAGTGCCCTTGATTCGCTCGAATTTTCGTCTTATCCTCATTAAATGCAAATCGTTTTTTATTATTATTGGCAACGACTTCTTCTAAAATAGGAAATGTAAAGCGTTTTCCAGATTGATTGGCTTTCATCATCAACTCCTCTACATCTGCCCAACCTTGAGCATCTAAGGTTAAATCAATGGCTTTGGGGTTGTGCCTAAGGATGTAACTTAAAAATTTACTATGTTTTGTTAATTGTTTTGTGTTCATGTTTTGGTTGTTTAAAATTTATAAAATTGATTCAAAATGCACTT
>CAYLSF010001543.1:0-1966 GCA_964385675.1 uncultured Saprospiraceae bacterium | reverse complement strand
AATGACAATTGTGATTAGTCTGCCTTCTAATTTGGTTCAAGCCTTTTCTTTTTTAGTAGCAGGAGAAACTAACGGTCTTGATATCATTACTCACCCTAGCGCTTATACAGGAACAGGAGGGAATTTGAATATCACGGTAGGTATTGACCCAACAAGTGCAAATGCTAATGATATGATTATTCCACTCCAAAATGTTATTACCACACTGAATAATCTAACACCTATTCAGAATAATGTTACACCAGTTGTCGGTGGACAATCTAATCCTTCTGCTGGTCAATTGGATTTTGAATCAAAATTGTTAGAAGAGATGATACAAGCATTTGGTTTAGCTCCTTCTTATCTTACCTCTACTAATGAATTAGGTTATGCTTATAGCTCCGATGGTGCAAATAATTCATTTGATATAAATACTGGAACAGATGGAATTATCGGTACATCAGATGACATAAGAGGTGATGATGACAATTTAAATTGGTTCAGAAAATCTAATAACGACCCATTTACGATTGACGCTACTGTGGATAAAACGACGTATAGCCGAGATTTAGCGGATTTACCTGTTGGACATAATTTTTCAGTAACTCCTACTCGTGATGTAGCAAATGCTTTAGGATACACAAATATAGAATCTGTCATGGAGGTTATTACTTTAGGCAGTACTCGAAGAGATTTAATACATGATAATGTAGCAGGATTAAAATATGCTATGTCTGGATTAGATGAGATAGCAGGAACTGCAGATGATTACACGTTTACACTATCTTATGCTGGGTTAACTACATCTGCCGATATTGTTATCGACTTTTATAATAGTGAAACTGATATGTCAGACACAAAATTCGGTGGATTTGTTAGTTTGCTTACACCTACTCATGTGCAACTTCCAAGTATCACTAACATTTATTTTAATACAAAATCATCGATTGACCCCAATCTTTGGTATTTCAATACGGTTGTTTTACCCGTTGAATTAATGAAATTTGATGTAATAGAAAATGGTAATCACGCTCAAATTGATTGGATAACAGCTTTAGAAGTTAATCACAATCGCTTCGAAGTAGAAAGAAAAACGGAGCATACGGAGTGGCAAACTTTTGAAACGGTTTACTCGACTAATGAATTACAAAATGGCGAACGTCATTATAGTATTATGGATAATAATTTCGGTCAATATGGTGAGCAGGTATATTATAGATTGAAGATAATAGATAATGAGGAAAAGGTAGAATATAGTAATATTAAAGCACTGAAAGTTGACTACGAAAAAGTCATAAATATTAGACTTTCCTCAAATCCTGTCCATTCTAATACCACTTTAGATTTCATGCTTTTAAAAGACGAAACCATACAAATCAATGTGTATAACATCAATGGGCAATCCATTACTGAAAAATCAATAAACAGAGGAAAAGGATATAATCAAGTTCGAGTAGGTGATTTATTTACTCAGGGTAAAGGCATCTATCTGATGAAAATTACGACTGGAAATCACTCTGCAAAAACTATCAAAGTTTTAAAGTTATAAGATTGATTTTAAGGTTTTCTACCAAATAGAAGCGGTCTGAAGAAAGATTAAACAACCATAAAAAAGAGTATCTAAACATGAAAAGTACATTAAAAACACTGTTCACATTATTCGTTGTTTATTATTCAACACAATAAATGCACAAATCATCATCAACAACGAGGGTTCAAATACTGATGCTATAGTATTGAATAATTTTCTAAATAGTCCATTTGTTTTTATTAATAATGGTTCAGAGAGAATACATATCAATGGTGACGGAAATGTGGGAATCGCAACAGATGATCTTGAAGCAACACTACATGTTGATGGAGATTTAAAAGTAGGTAACACTTCCGCTATCTCTGGTTTTATCAAAGCGTCGATTACTCGTGACGTTAGTAATATCAGTAGTAATAGCAATAGAGTGGAAACATTTTCAGTCACAGGTGCAGCCGT
>CAYLSF010001542.1:0-1967 GCA_964385675.1 uncultured Saprospiraceae bacterium | reverse complement strand
AATTTAGAAAAAATAATATTTAACGGGTGAGCATAGATTAAATATTATGTAAGAACAGTTAGTTATTGTTTGGCGTTTTTCGATTAAAATCATCTTGTAATCTGACAATATCATTTTCGTCCGATGGTTGTTTAGGATTTGTATGCTGCCAAATTTCAGCGACTATTCCCCAATCGTTTAAGCCAACTAAACGATGTCTTTCGCCTTGTTGCAAAATAACGATATCTCCTACTACATATTCTTTTAAAAGTGTCTCTTCATCGGTATCGCTTTTAACTATACCAACTACGCCTTGTATGACTTTCCAAACCTCGGATCGTCTAAAATGATATTGCCAAGATAGCCTTTTATTAGGGGCTACTAACAAGATTTTTGGACTGACCTTTAATCCCTGTGTTAAATCAGTCAATGCAAAATTAGGAAAATATTTTTGAGCAAATTTTGCCGTTTGTTCTTCCTTAATTACCCAAAATCCGCCCCACGGACGATTAAAATCTTTTCGCTCAAATTCAAATCCAGTAGCGACTAGTTCTTGTTCTATTTTTTCAAAAATTGAATTCATGTATTATGTGTTTAAATTTATACTACTCAAATAAAATAGACGCAGCCATTTTTTCTAAATACTTAGAACCATTACTCATAGCATCGTCTAAGTTTTTAGCGTTTGCTGTAATCGATAGAATTTGTTTTATGCCTAGATTACTTATTTCCCGTTTGTCTAAGTTATTTTTTCCAACCATTAGTGTCAACGACTTTTGATGCACTTGGCACAATTTCGCTATACCATCAATTACTTTTCCTTGCAAGGATTGTGAATCTAATTTTCCTTCTCCACTAATGACCCAATCGACTTCTTTGATTTGGTTTTCTAGGTTAGTTAGTTGGGCGATGACATCAAAACCTTTTTGCATTTTTGCACCAAACAAAGCCGTTAAACCTGCCCCGATACCGCCCGCAGCTCCACCACCTGATAAATGACTTATATCAATATCAAATTGTTGATAGACAACTTGACTAAAATTTTGAAGCCCTTTATCCAAATATTCTACTTGTTGGGGTGTTGCTCCTTTTTGTGGAGCATACACATGAGCCGCTCCATTTTCTCCGTATAAAGGATTGGTTACATCACAAAGTAAGGTCATTTGAATTGGCTTCAATTCTAAGTTGGATGGAGGCTTTATGTGTTTAATCAAAGGCAGGTTTTCACCCGTAGGCTGTAATATATTATTGTTGTTATCTAAAAACTGATACCCTAAAGCTGAGGCGATTCCAATTCCAGCATCATTTGTCGCACTCCCTCCTAAGAAAAGATAAATCTGTTGAAATCCTTTTGAAAGTGCATCTGCTATCATTTTACCCGTGCCATAGGTAGAGGTTTTAAATGGATTTCGTTCTTCTTTTTGTAATAATACTAATCCACTTGCACTAGCAACTTCGATAAATGCAGCATCGGAGGAGATAAAATATTGAGCAGTTATTGTTTTACCTAAAGGATCGACTGTTTGAATTTGTTGACATTTCAAATTTAGATAATCTGATAATACCTCCAATGAACCATCTCCACCGTCTGCCATAGGATGAAAAGTGATATTAAATACTTCTTCTTGTTTATTCAAACCCTTAGCAATGGATTGACAGACCTCATTGGCAGATAGTGAGCCTTTAAATTTGTCAGGTGCGATGAGTATTTTCATGAAAATGATTTGATGATCAATAATTATGGTGAACGAAAATAATCATTATTTCATCATTTATAATGAGCAGTTTTTAAAGATTGAATAGCCCCTAGACAAATGGCGTGTTCATTTAATTTAGACTTTAAAATTTCAATTCCATATTTAGAAAATTCCAATTTTAAATGTGCTGAAAAGTAAGACCAAGCTTTGGAGATGTTGCCGCCGAATACAATTGCTTCTGCACCAAACTGTTGGGCTATTGGCAATAAAAATTCTATTAAATTATTGGTG
>CAYLSF010001541.1:0-1968 GCA_964385675.1 uncultured Saprospiraceae bacterium | reverse complement strand
TTAACGCCAGCACGTGCGGGTATTTAATGATTTTTTCTGAATAATCATTAATATATTAAGATTTAAACACGATAATCAAACGCAATGGGGCGTACTAAAGGGCAATCGAGTGACTCCTTTTGGAGAAGGTGCTACTGAATTAAAAAATATTCTGAATAATCATTTACAATCGACTTCACTGATTGCCATCAATGATCAAGAAGGTAAAATTGCTTTAGGTGATATTGAAATATTGAGTCCTGTAACTCGCCCAACGAGGTTGCTGTGTTTAGGCGTGAATTATGTTGAGCATCGTGAAGAAGCTCAAGCGAGTAAACATCAAAGTGATACGCTATTTTTTAGAAAAGATGAGAGTGCTATTACTAAGCCTTTTGGAAATATTCCTTGGCCAGGCAAAGAACCACTCTTTGACTATGAGGTAGAAGTAGGATTAATTATCAAAAAGAATATTATTGAGCCAACCGAAATTAATCCTCAAAATATCGGAGAATATGTAGGCGGTATTGTCTTAGCAAATGACTTATCCCCACGAACGACTATGATTTCAGCACCTTTTGGACAATGGTATAAAGGTAAAAGTTGGCGGAATATGTGTCCATTAGGTCCTTACATTCATATTTTTGAAGAAGATGAGGTTCAAAAAATTCATGATTTAGAGCTTAAACTATGGGTGAATGATGATTTACGTCAAAATGCACACACTAGTCAACTAATTACTAAACCAGAAAAAGCTTTAACAGAAGCGTCTCAATTCGTGGACTTAGAAGTAGGGGACGTCGTATTAACGGGAACGTCAGGCGGAGTGGCTATCAAAGCTCCAAACCCTAAATTAGTCCACCTTATGCGATTGTTATTTTCTCCAAAAAAATTAGGGGCAATGATGGTGAAAGGGCAATTAAAAAGTGGGAAATTTTTGAAAAATGGAGATAATATCCGTTGCAGTTTAAAATCAAGTGATGGTCGTATTGACTGTGGTGAGCAAAATATTACCGTAGTGAAGTGAATTTAAAATCATATCCCGATCGGAATTGAAATCATATATCAACTTTAAATAATATCCGAAAACTCAAATAAAACTATCAAAACCGCTGTTAACATAAAAAGGTACAATAGATAAGTCAGAATAAAGCGAAGGATGATTGATAGTCGACTATATCCATCAAAAAACTGCCAAAAGACCCAAAATGTATAAATAACGGATATAAAAGTCATCGCTAAAATCAGAATATCTTCATGTATTCCGATTAAAGATAAGAGGGTGAATACAATATAAAAAACAGCCAATTGTCCAGTAAGATAGCTGTTGAGTACAAAATGCTCTAGATAATTATAACCTGATTTTAAAAAAGATAAATAAGAGGCTAAAGTAGAAAAAGGAAGCAATAGCAATATAGTATAAGCATAATTATCGGCAAACCACCTGAGTAGTGGTAAATGTTCTGCTCCTCTATTCGTTTTACTAACCCCTGAAGCAAATCCTGTTACCGCATCATTAATAAAGGTAGCTTGTTCTAAAGACCTAGAGATAAGAAAATAAATAGTAGAAAGCGTCAATACGTAAGCAATAGGCTTAAAATGATATTTTCGTTTACCCGTTAGATAACCTTTAATACTTTCTCCAGGCTCTGTAAACAAGGCAATCATCGTATGAAAAAAACCTCTATCAATTTGAAAAACACTATGGGTGACTTCCTTTATGAAATTAGTCCATGTGATTTTATCCACCGTTGTACGTTGACCACAATTCGGACAAAAATTCCCCTCAAATTGATGATTACAGTTTTTACAAGTTATCATGGTATCGAATATAGGAAAAAAAGTTGGTTGCTTGGTACGAATATAGATTTATAGGTAGTTATTTTAGGTTCGGAGAACCTCCCTTATTGTAGCATTTCATCCAAAAAAAGTTTTAAAGGTACAGCATACCGTCACCAATATTAGGAATGATGATTAAATAAATGTGCATTC
>CAYLSF010001540.1:0-1968 GCA_964385675.1 uncultured Saprospiraceae bacterium | reverse complement strand
ATCCAACCATCCAACCAGGATTTGATTTTATTTCCTTTGGTTTAACTAGTGCAGGTACACAAGATATTGAATATCAAGCGGGTTTAGAAGTGCCTTTATTTAGCTTCGCCTTTAACGGACCTTGTAATGGATTAATAGAATTGATTGACAACGCTAACGATCCGTTCATCAACAATGGTACAACAAGTCCGAATAATGCCATCACCATTTTAGGAGCAGGCGGTGCAGCCTATAGTGGCAATTATAATGTTGGTTTATCGAACTGTGATGATTTTGACAATGATGGTGTACCCAACGCATCCGATCAATGTCCAAACTCCGCACCAGGTGCAACCGTAGATGCCAACGGTTGTACGGATATAGATGGCGACCAATTTTATCCAGATGCTGACCCCAGTTCACCGAACTACGATCCAGATGATACCGACCCTTGTGTACCGAGTGCATCGAGTGTCGCTTGCACAGGAGGGTGTACGATAGAAGCACCTGAAATTAGTGGGAATTAGTCCCGATAGTTATCGGGATGGTTACTTGGTTACTTAGTTACTTGGTATCTCAATATCGCTCTGTCCTCTTTTGTTTGTCAGTTGATTGGTAGGTGTCGGTATCGTAATTAGTTCTTGGATATGAAGTACTTAGATTCTGGTTTAAAAAATTTATTAAATCAGAACATGGGATTGTTATGTACCGAATAATCTAAAAACCAAGTAACCAAGTAACCAATCACTAAGTAACCTCCCGATAGCTATCGGGAATCAAATAAAGAAATTAACAACAATGAAAAATACAGCTTTACAATTATTACAACTATTACAGGATTTATTACGAAATAGACCAAAAGAGATAATACTACTATTTTTGTTGACGTGTGGTGTTACCTTATATGGTCAAAATACCACACCAACAATCCCTAGTGTAATCGCACCAACATGTGATTATACGGCAGGAAATATCACACTAACTACAATAGGAGGTACAAATGCTTCGGGTCAAACGACGCAGTATGTACTAACCGATAAAGATGGAATAGTGCTACAAGTGAGTAGCACACCATCTTTTACAAATGTAGTGGTAGGTGGTTATATCGCTTATGCGATTAGTTATGAAACGGCACAAGGGATTAGTAATTTAAGTGTGAATAATAATGTAAACACGATAACAGGCGGGTGCTTGGATTTTTCTAATCCTTATGCGTTTACCGTTTGTCCTGTTGCAAATACCTGCCCTAAATTTTCGGGCGATGATGTGACGATTACACCGACAGGTGGCAACACCACAGGCGGCACGTTACGATACATTATGACCGATGCCACAGGAATAATTTTACGGATTCAATCATCCAGTATATTTACCAATATCAGCAACCTAGGCAATGTACATTTTTATGCATTATCATACGACAACACAACAACAACAACCAATTTAACAGTAAATAATTCCCTTAGTGCGGTTACTTTTTCTGATAATTGTTTTGATTGGTCAGCACCTGTGATTATTCAATTTTGTGCTGTTCCAGCCGAGATTTGTAACAATGGTATTGACGATGATTTCGATGGTGATACAGACTGTGCAGACTCCGATTGTAATGCCCCTTCCACTACTTCTATTACGCCAAATAATCCAACCTTAGCCAGTTGTCCAAACTTAAATAATGGATTTATTCAAGTGAATGCAACGGGCGTAAATCTGGAGTATAGCATAGATGGTACAAACTTCCAGGCGAGTAACACGTTCTCTAACCTAACGGCAGGAAATTATACCCTTACAGTTAGAAATAGTGTAACGGGTTGTACTGTAACTACTAATACTACGCTAACTGCTCCAACTTGTACCGAGATTTGTAACAACGGAATAGATGATGATGGTGATGGTGATACAGACTGTGCAGACTCCGATTGTAATGCCCCTTCCATTACTTCTATTACGCCAAATAATCCAACCTTAGCCAGTTGTCCAAACTTAAATAAT
>CAYLSF010001539.1:0-1969 GCA_964385675.1 uncultured Saprospiraceae bacterium | reverse complement strand
TCCCTGTAAAACTTAATCCATTAATGCTATTGCCAATAGTTAGATTATTAACCGTTGTGGTATTATCATACGCTAATGCATAAACCACATAGCGGCCTTCATCCGTAACAGCTGTAAAATTAAGTGTGGTTTGGATTTGCTCAATAATGCCTGTAGAGTCCGTTAGGATATAACGAACCGTTCCGTTGGTGGTATTTCCACCGGATTGATTTAAATTATCAATCGCTTGTCCTACAAAATAATCACAATCATCCGTGGAAGGACAGATGGTAAAGGCAAATGGAGCAGAAAAATCTAAACAACCATTACTGGTTACACTTTGAATATTATTGCCAATGGATAAATTATTGATACCCGAACTGGTTTCGTATTTGATGGCATAAGCCGCAAAACCGCCAACACTTAAATTATTAAAAATGGAATTGGATTGAACTTGTAAAATATTGCCATTGGCATCGGTGAGGGCATAAGCGGTCGTTTCTCCAACACCTGTGCTACCGCCTGTTACGGTTAAGTTGACACTTGTAACTCCTGTATAGGTACAGCCATTCGGTATAATTGGTAAATCTGCTGTTGGATTGACTGGACAAGTTGGATTGGTTAACGTAGTCGTGCTAGTTGTGCTACAGCCTGTTACACTATTTCTGACGGTAATGGTATAAGTTCCCGCCGTAAGGTTAGAAAAGGTATTATTTTGCTGGAAATTTGTCCCATTGCTACTATACTCAAGATTAGTTCCTATAGCATCAACGACTATAATTCCATTATTCAAATTTGGACAACTCGCAATCGTTGGATTCACAGGATTGAGTTGTGTAACGGTCGGTTGACCACAATCTGGATCATTACAATCCACTAAACTATCACCATCATCATCTATTCCATTGTTGCAAATTTCGGTACAAATAGGAGCAGTTAGCGTAGTGTTAGTCGTTGCCGTACAACCCGTTACGCTATTTCTAACGGTTAAGGTATAATTTCCTGCCGTTAAGTTCGAGAATGTATTACTCGCTTGGAAGTTTGTACCATCTATGCTATACTCCAAATTCACACCCGTTGCATTGACTACTATAAATCCATTATTTAAATTAGGACAACTGGCTAAAGTTGGATTATTGGGTGTAATAGAAGTAATGGAAGGTGCATTACAATCGGAGTCTGCACAATCTGTATCTCCATCGAAATCATCATCAATACCATTATTACAAATCTCTGCTGGAACAGCACAAAATTGAATAATAACAGGTGCTGACCAATCAAAACAGGCAGTAGAACCACCAGAAAAAGTAACGGAATTAAGGGAATTATTTACTGTTAAATTGGTTGTTGTTGTTGTGTTGTCGTATGATAATGCATAAAAATGTACATTGCCTAGGTTGCTGATATTGGTAAATATATTGGAGGATTGAATTCGTAAAATCGTTCCTGTGGCATCGGTCATAATGTATTGTAATGTCCCACCTGTAGTGTTGCCACCTGTTGGTGTAATCGTCACATCATCTCCTGAAAATTTGGTACAAGTATTTGCAGCAGGGCAAACGGTAAAGGCAAAAGGATTAGAAAAATCCAAGCACCCGCCTGTTATATTTTGAACAGGTGAGTTTACACTTAAATTACTAATCCCTTGTGCTGTTTCATAGCTAATCGCATAAGCGATATAGCCGCCTATGGCGACATTGGTAAAAGATGGCGTACTACTTACTTGCAGCACTATTCCCTCTTTATCGGTTAGCACATACTGCGTCGTCTGACCCGAAGCATTTGTGCCTCCCATTGTAGTTAGTGTGATATTTCCAGCCGTATAATCACACGTTGGTGCGATTACAATAGGGATTGTTGGTGTGGTATTTTGACCATATAAGGTAACACCACACGTCAACAAAAATAGTAGTATTATTTCTTTTGGTCTATTTCGTAATAGTTGTAATAATTGTAAAGCTGTATTTTTCATTGTTGTTAATTTCTTTAT
>CAYLSF010001538.1:0-1970 GCA_964385675.1 uncultured Saprospiraceae bacterium | reverse complement strand
ACTTTTCCACAATTAATGTGAAATTAGACAGGAATTCATGTTTTTTAAATTATTGATTATTAGGTTTTTATATACAATGATTTTTGATAGTGTTAATAACTCTAAAAATCAAGTTTAAAACAATAATTTTTGAATAAAAATGAATCTGGTTTTAAAACCAAAATGTATTATATTAAATTCCTTTTAATAATATTTAAATTAATTTGTTTTGGATTTTGTTTTTATTGTTTACACTAAAATAGATGTTTAAGATATTTTTAGTTCTTCGTTATAAAGTATTGGATTAATATTGGTGTTTAAACCGTTAAAAATGTATATATTGGAAAATGTCTAATATAGAGAATTAGAGGAGATAGTATTAGAACAACAAGAATTAAGAATTAATATGTGTGGAAGATTTTCATTTGCAAATTCTAAGGAAAGAATTAATAAACATTTCGGAATCAATTTATCTACCGATTTACAGCCCAGCTATAATATTGCACCTACGCATCAGGCTTATGTGATAACAAACACAGAACCGACTACTGTAAAAAGATTAACATGGGGCTTAGTGCCTCATTGGGCAAAATCTTCAAGAGTAGGGAGTAATTTAATTAATGCTAGAGCAGAGAGTATTGCTACAAAGCCATCCTTTCGAATGCCTATTCGGAATAAACGCTGTTTAGTATTGGCAGATGGTTTTTATGAATGGCGAAAGTATGGAAAAGCTAAACGACCTTATAGAATTACAAAAGCAGAATCTAATCAATTAATGGTATTTGCGGGAATTTGGGATACTTGGTTAACGCCTGAGAATATAGCCTTTTCTACATTTTCTATTATTACAACACCTGCTAATGAACAAATGAAAATAGTACACGATAGAATGCCTTTTATTTTGAATACAATAGAAGAACAACAACAATGGCTACAAGATGTACCCTTGAAATCTGTATTAAATATGATTAAAATCCTACCAGAAGGTGAGTTGAAAATATTTCCAGTCTCTTCCAAAGTCAATAAACCAACGTATAATGAACCTGATTTATATACACCCATAGATGAAATGCCAACATTGTTTGATTTTACGTAAAATAATGTATTGTCGTTTCGCTTCGCTACTCTTGACAACGGATGAAGCATTTTATTGAAAATAGAATTCTACTGAAATATAATATCATACTACAGGCTATACTTAAACAGACAACAGACTAAAATTTCTTATCTATTTCATCTAATTCTGTTTCATCATATTCATTGAACCATTTGCTTAATTGAGTTCGAGCATTGGTGCGTACCTCTTGATTAATGTAGGCTGCTATAGTAACTAAACCGATGCTTAATACGCCCAAATCATCTGTAAAACCTATGAAAGGACTCAAATCGGGAATCATATCTATTGGTGCTAAAAAATAGGCTAATACACCTAAGATGATTTTTTTAGCCCATGCAGGGGTATCTTTTCGCTTGAAAGCAAACCACATTAATAGGGCAGAGTAAACAGTTTTAATCCCCGCTTTTTTTGCAAATTGACTAATTTTAGTCCATAACTTATTTTGAGTAACTTGTTCCTGTTGTTCCTTCTTATGTTCTTTCATACCTCAATTCTTTTAGTGCTTACTTTAAAAAATATTGTAAAAACGAATATCAAAATAATCAATTTCAAATCGAATTTATACAATACTATCGTTAAAGGTATAAACGTTATTTTTATAAAAATAGGTGAAATCAATGATTACTTTGGTCGAATAATTGAAATAGCTTATCTTTTATTTTAATAAAAATGAGTATCTTAATGGTGGATTTAAACAAATTAAAATGTATTTCATTTATTTGTAACTTATTGTAAATTAAGATGAAATATTGAATGTATTGCCATAAGATAGTTGCTTTTCACCATAAAAATAATGACATTTACCTAATATTACCAATACACTTACCTCTACTTACATTATCCTCTCCTATATACTTATTGGTGTTACACACAG
>CAYLSF010001537.1:0-1971 GCA_964385675.1 uncultured Saprospiraceae bacterium | reverse complement strand
TTAGTGCAAAAAAAACTATTTTGTCACACAATAAAAACACTTATCTTTAAAGTGCAAAAATAACGGTTTTAATAAAAGTATTTCAATTACTTTTGATAATATCAATTTAACTTGAAACTTGTTACTTTCATTTATATCAATACGATAACTATTAAAATAAGATATTAGTCATTATTGATTTTTCGAAAGTCGAAAATCAAAAGTCGAAAGTCGCTTTTATCGCAATTTTTCAACCAAATAAAATTACAGATGACATTTGATTACATCATAGTAGGGGCAGGTTCTGCAGGTTGTGTGTTGGCAAATCGCCTTTCTGCTAACCCTAACAATAAAGTATTACTCTTAGAAGCGGGGGGAAAAGACTCAAAATTAGAAGTGAGTATTCCTTTGGGATATGCCAATTTATATCACTCTCATGTAGATTGGGACTTTAAACCAGAACCGCTTAAACACGCTAATAATCAAGTTATTTTTTATCCGAGGGGTAAAATGTTGGGAGGAAGTAGTGCGATTAACTCTATGATTTATATTCGAGGAAATAAGAAAGATTATGACGAATGGGCAAACTTAGGGAATAAAGGTTGGTCATTTGATGAGGTACTTTCCTATTTTAAAAAATCAGAAAACCACCATAAAGGGGATAGTGAATATCATGGAGGAAGTGGTCCTTTAGGGGTAACAAATGCAACAGATAGATATGTGAATCCCTTATGGGAAGCGGTAAAAAATGCGGGGTCTGAAGTAGGCTTGCCACCCAATGATGATTTTAATGGAGCAGAGCAAATTGGTTTAGGCGTTTATGATATGACTATCAAAAATGGTCAACGCCAAAGTACATCTGCTACTTTTCTAAAACAAGCCAAAGGACGTTCTAATCTTACGGTAATTACCCATGCACATACTTCTAAAATCATTATTGAAAATGGTGTAGCCAAAGGAGTAGAATTCCGTCAGAAAAAAGTGATGAAATCAGCAATGGCAACAAAGGAAGTCCTTATTTGCGGGGGAGCTTTAAATTCTCCACAATTATTGATGTTATCAGGAATTGGCGATGCAGAATATTTAAAATCTCATGGAATTGAAGTGGTTAAAGAATTAAAAGGAGTTGGTCAAAATTTGAAAGACCATTACTTTTTTCCAATCTGTTATGGTGTAAATGAAAAAATCACCTTCAATTCTGCTATGGCAGGATTGAATCTTGTTAGTAATTTATTTAAATATCTATTTTCTAAAAAAGGTCCTTTTGCTGTGGGTGGAGCAACATCAGGTGGGATTGTAGTATTAGATGATCCCGAAAATCGTCCAGATTTACAATTTCACTTTGTGCCCGTTTGGGGACATAAAGTAGATGCGACCCTTCCCGAAATGCCTAAGGGAGATGGAATGACGATGTTAATTACCATGTTGAATCCTAAAAGTACAGGAAGTATTAAATTAAGTTCTAACGATCCTTTTGCTGATCCTGTCATCGATTTAAATTATTTTGATGAGGAATATGATATGAATTTGGCAGTAAAAGCATATCGTTATACCGAAAAGTTATATGATGCCCCTTCTTTTAAGAAATACAAAGGAGAACCCTTACGTCCAGATAAAGTATTAAAGACAGATGAAGAAATTGTAGAATGGATTAAAGACAATACGGATACTTGTTATCATCCCGTGGGAACGTGTAAAATGGGACATGATGATATGGCAGTAGTCGATGATGAGTTAAAAGTACATGGAATTCAAAATCTAAGAGTCGTAGATGCCTCCATCATGCCAACTATAGTACGAGGTAATACCAATGCACCTACGATTATGATTGCTGAAAAAGCAGCCGATATGATTTTGAAGGAATAGTGAGTCTGTTGTCTGTTGTCTGTTGTCTGTTAAATTAACTGATAACAGACAACAGACAACAGACAACTAGTTAGAATACTATTTTGGGACAAATTGCACCTTTTTGAACATATTATAATTATTTAT
>CAYLSF010001536.1:0-1974 GCA_964385675.1 uncultured Saprospiraceae bacterium | reverse complement strand
AACAAAATAGTTTAAATTGCAACTCGATTTGATTTTGTTTTTAAACAAATTATTATGATAGGTCAAGATAGATTAGAGTTAAATGAGCGATTTAAGGTAGCTTATAAAGCCTTACAAACCAAAGGTGTTATCCGTAAAAATCATCCTACTAAAAGTAAATCTGCTTTTGCAGCAGTTTTATTAGGTTCAAAACAATATGGTCATATTATTTCACAATTTTTAAGTGGTAAGCGTCATATTGACTATAAACACGCTCGTACACTTTGTAATGAATTTGGTGTTAGTGAAGCTTTTATGTTTGATGGTGTAGGAGAACCTTTTATGGTTTACACCTCTCAAAAGCAAAAATATGTAGATACTGCCCTATCAGATGATATGCCTATCACTATAAGTGGAAATATTGTTTTTACCAATGTGAAAGCTTTTGCAGGTACTGCAATTGACGCTGGCGAAGCAGATTCAGATTCTGAAATTCGATTTTCACTACCTGGGGTTAGAGGAGATAATTTATTTTCTTTTACGATTGAGGGTAACAGTATGGAACCTGTTTTAAATAGTGGGGATATTGTAGTATGTCGGGCATTAGAGTCTATTGAGGATATTCGAGAAAATGAGATTTATGCCATTAAAAATAATGGTGCCGTTTGGGTAAAATATGTTCAACCGATTTATGCTCAATATGGACATCGTCGCAGGGTACAAACCCTTAAATTGATTTCTGCAAACTATCTAGAACATGATCCTTTCTTAGAAGAAGTGAATCCATATACAAGGTTATATAAAGTGATTCGTAGAATTAGTAAGTTTTAGTTGTTTTTAGTTATTGGTTTCCCGATAGCTATCGGGACGGTTATTAGTTATTGGTAGGTAATGCAAAAGAGATAATAATTAAAGAAACAGAAGCTGAGTATATTTAGTACCAAAAAACCAATAACCAAGCAACTGATAACCAAAGTATTTTTGAATCGATCACATTCACCTGTCATAGGGGAATGTCTTTAGGGTTTCGATAATCGAAACCCTAATATTTGCAATAACTTAGAGGTTTAAACAAATAGTTTAAATTGTGTAATTTTAAACCCAAAAAGTTGTCATTTAAAACAAATTATTGTATCTTGTGCCTGTAATTAAAACATAATACAACACAATTATGATAAATGGCAATAGACAAGCATTGAATGAGCGATTCATAAACGTGTATTATGAATTGGAGAATAAGGGGGTTATTGTTAAAAATAATCGAGAAAAGAGTAAGACTGCATTTGCTAAAAATATTGGTACAAGGGGACATATTATAGATAGATATTTGGTGAGTGATAGAAAAATCACTTATGAACAAGCCAAAAAACTATGTGAATGTTATGCAGTAAGTGAAGATTATATGTTTAAAGGCATAGGTGTGCCGTTTCCTGCTGCAAAAGCAGAACAGCCATCTTCTGATGCACAATTACAGATGATACTAAATATTCCATTTCATCCAAATATTTTATTTACAAGTGTAGAAGCTTTTTCTAGTAATACCATTAGTGTTGACTTGCTAGAAGATAATCAACGCTTTTTTATACCTGGTATTCAAGGAGATTTGGTTGCCTTCAATATCAATGGAAATAGTATGAGTCCTACTATTTGTACTGGTGATATGGTGATTTGTTCTCCCTTAGAAGGAAAGGATGCTTTAAAAGATAATAATGTATATGCAATTGTTACCAATTCTGCGGTCTGGGTAAAACGCATACAGCGTTGTTCAGATAGACATGGAAATTGGACACACCTTAAACTTATCTCTGATAATTATATAGAGTATGATCCATTTTTAGTGGAATTAGGGGAGATTAGAAAATTACTAAAGGTAGAACGCCGTCTAACAGGATTGGCGGAATTATAAAGAGAAGATGATAAAATTCGATTATTGGTCTTGAATAATCGAATATCTAAGAATAAAAGTTGCTGCGTTTTTTAGATCGGTTAGCCTCT
>CAYLSF010001535.1:0-1976 GCA_964385675.1 uncultured Saprospiraceae bacterium | reverse complement strand
TATACTTATATTAGATAAAATTTTTATTCGAGTAGTTATTTAAAAGCCTTTGGTAAAGAAAACACAACCTATAAATTTTTACTACTAACAGTTTGCTTAATAAACCTCCTCCAACGTCTGTTGATTAACTACTTGCCAATTTCAAGGCTTATGCAACTAGGGCAATTTTCGATCAGCCTAACGGTCAAAAATATCCACCGTTCATTAGCTTTTTATGAAAAGCTAGGTTTTAAAGTTATAGGAGGCAATAAGGAACATAAATGGTTAATCTTACAACAAGGAAAAACCAAAATTGGTATTTATCAAGATATGTTTCCTAAAAATATCCTAACATTTAATCCCGATCCTAATGAAGTGGATATCAGACAAATACAAAAAGAGCTTAAAACACAAAATGTAAAGCTGACTAGAGAAACCGATGAAAATAACAACGGACCTGGCTATATTTCGTTTTGTGATCCAGATGGTAATCAAATATTAATTGATCAAGGAAATTAAAGCAAATTTTGAGAGGATAAATATATCATATATTTATCCTCTCAAAATTTATAACTTATCACTTATTGAGTTATGTTTAAACTAAATTATTTATTACTTCTATTTTTATTTATTGTAGGTTGTGCAGAACCAACTTCGGAACAACAAATTCAACAAGGAATAGAAGAAGAATCGCTAATAAAAGAAGTTTCTACCCTTGTTGCTAAAACGAATACCTGGGAAAAATTTTGGACAACCTTTCAAGAAGCTACAGCGAATCAAGATAAAGACGCTATTAAACAACTCACTGCTTTTGGAGAAAATTGGACAGAGAAAGAATTTGATGAATATTTCGCTATCTATTTTTCTGCGGAAATATATGAACTTATCGCTAATACAACTGCCTCTAATATTCCTTCAAGTTCTATGACAAACCTTTCTAATGCTACTGATTTAAAAGAATTAGTCTTACATGAATCAGAAATAGAAGATGGTGTTAAATATGAATCTGCAATAATGTTATATTTTGGAAAAGTAGATAATCGGTATGCCCTTGTTCGTGTACTAATGGCTGGATAGGCTAGCGGCTTAGTCTTTAGTTTAATTTTCACTCATTTAGCTCAAAAGTGATAACCATAAATAATCTAATTAAAAGTATTCTTCTCAATGGAGCAATAGCAACCTTTATTTTTGAAATATCTTTTCGTTATTGTTTTCAGGGTTTTATTATACTTTACTAGTTTTAGTCTGTTACGATTTTTTTAACTTCTACAAAGGAATTACATTTCATTTTTTGAACAAAAATCCTATTTTAGCATTTCAACCTATTGTTTTGTAAGTAATTTAAAATATCTAGTGCTTGTTAAGATTCATTAAAAACGTACTTTGTTTTTTCTTTGTCGTTGTCTTGTCATCTATTACAGAACCAATATTAGGACAAGAATATTTATTTGATGTGCAAAAAATCAATGTAAAAGATGGTTTGCCACATCGTAGGGTGTTTGATATAGTGGAAGACAAAGATGGTTTTATATGGATAAGTACAATCGGAAGTATCAATAAGTACGATGGCTATCAATTTAAGTCTTATACAAATGAATCTTTAGGTCAAAACGAACAAAACTCTTCTAATTTAACAATAGATGATAAAAATAGATTATGGTATAGCTCTAGAAATGATAACCTAAAACGAAAAGCTGCAGGAATCTTAGATATAGCGTCAGAAGAGTTGATCGAATTTGAAGATATATCTAATGGTCTAATCAAATCTACAGAAGTAAACTCCTTTGTATCCTCTACTCATGATAACTCAATCTTATTAATAACCAAAGAAGGTAAACTATACAAATATCTCAATAGTAAATTCGAAAAACTTTATGACCTTCCTTTTAAGACTTATGGCTATCACAATCGCCTTTATGCAGCCTCTGATGGCTCATCATGGGTTGTACATGATAGTACAGTGTTTCAGATTAAAGATAAAAAAATATTAACGCAAC
>CAYLSF010001534.1:0-1977 GCA_964385675.1 uncultured Saprospiraceae bacterium | reverse complement strand
CGTCAAGTTCACGATTTCCACACCGTTGATTATCAAGCTATTTCAATGTTAAATGTAAGTGCGACACAGCAGCTAGCGAAAGAAAATCAACAATTAAAAGTAAAGATAGAACAGCAAGAATCTGAAATAAAGGTATTGAAAACGGAGATTTCTAAAATCCAACAATTAGTACAACAAAATGCTGAAATGAAAGCAATCTTGGAGCAAATTCAGTCTCAATTACTATCGGGGCAATTAGTCAATCAGTAGTTACATTTACCGTTACCCAAATATGATGATTGCACCAAAAGCTGATAATGCGGATACCCATATTGTTACACAACCAATTTTAATTTTAGAAGTCCTATCAAAAGGCACAGCAAAAGTGAATAAAACGGATAAATTACGAGAATATCGAAAAATCTCAACGTTACAACATTACCTCATCCCTCGACAAGATGAAGCTTATATCGAATTATATAGTCGTCATGGTGTAAAATGGTTGTATGAAGGCTTTGATACTCAAAATCCATTGATAGAGTTAAAGGCTTTGGAAGTGACCGTTGATATTAAGGCGATTTATGAAGGAATTGAGTTTGAAAGCTAAATTCAGTTCTTTTCGTATAAAATTAAATTTTCAACATCGCTTATAAACTGACCTTTAAATGGTGAAAATTTCAAAAAGGTATTTTGTTCAATGGTTTCTAATGAAAACATTAACTCTTCTACTTTCAATAAATATTTAGAGTCTTCAAGCGCTTCTTCTAAGTCATTTACAAACTTCTTTTTATCAATTTGTAAATGTTTTTTTTGGACTAGTGTGGCATTAGGTGGAAAATAAGTTATATCAACTATTCCAGTAAGAGCAATTGTTCCATCGTCATTGTTATCTTCTTCTTGTTTTGTCTCATCTTCAACTTCTTTTTCAACGACATTTAAAATAATCTCGTCTTCTTCAAATTCCCAAGTTCCCTTAGTCTCATAATAATCCACCAAAGAAAAAGTACCATCATTGAATAACGTTAACCGTTTTAAATCAGTAGCATTATAAAATTGATGATAAACAGTCATTGGTAGTGCATCTTCATAACCTATAATAATTGGAGATTCTAAATTAGGAAATGGAACAAAAGGAATAGATTCTTGTCTAATCTTAATTGAGTAGCCTACACCACCACTCAATCCTTTATAAATAGAAGCACTTTCTACTTTTTCACTATCCATAGCTTGGTTAGCCGGACTTTTATAAAAAATTATTTCCCAAAATAAGGCTAAAACAATCCAGTGAAACCATCTCATGAAATGTAATTTTAAATCGGTTAATGCGACTAATTTACAAAGAGTCAAATCAATTTGCCTTATTTTGATAAGACATTAACAGAATTTTAGAAACTCATTTTATAAATAAAATCTTGACAACATGAAAATCTGGTTAAAATATATCATCTTAACACTACTCTCAAGTAGTATTTTATTATTGACATACCTTCAATTTTCTTCAATTTCAACAGCTACACTTAAAAAAGAACAAAACGAATTAATAGAACTAGAAGCAAGTGAAGCCTCATTTATTGCAAAAATTACCACATCAAAACGTACTTATAAAATGGGAGAGCCACTAGATTTAAAGGTTGAAATTATTAATCGAACAGATAGTACCGTTTGGATGATGGGAAGTTTAGACGGTTCAGAAAGAGGAATGCGTCCACCGTTTTGTGGTATTAGTGTTAAACATCCATTTTTCGATCCCTCCTCGTCATTTTTGATGTGTGGTACACTAAATACTATCCGCACTCAAGATTTTAAAGCTATACCATCAGGTAGTAGTTTTAATCCGTATGAAAAAATAGACGATTATGGTTTTGTACCAAGTTCAAATATTTTTTCAGAAAACTTTAGGTATCCTGGAAAATATACGATTCAATTTTATTATTATTCTAAAGTCAATAGTACGGAAAATTTTTATTCAAAAAAGTGTGGATAAATAAAAAAGAAGCA
>CAYLSF010001533.1:0-1978 GCA_964385675.1 uncultured Saprospiraceae bacterium | reverse complement strand
CATTTTTAAAAGAAAATGTACTACTTTTATCACGTCTGACAAAATAAATCACAACTTATTAATAAAATTAAAAAATATTAATTTTTATTTGTGATGTTAAAATAAAAATGTTACATGAACATTATAAACTAAACTACTATAAAATGTATGATTGATAAAGTTCTGAAATATTTAGAAAGTGATATTAGTCAATATTTATTACTTCAAGGTATAGAAGAGGATGAGGGCAACCAAAAAGAACTGGTGAAACTCTCGAATATTGTTGACCAAAAAGGGATGCTAATTACCTCAACAACAGTCGCTAGAAGTATTCAGCAGAAAATCTTTCTTACACTACTCAATGTCTCACCTGATGATAGCAAAGGCGGCTTAGGAGGTGCGACACACAATAGTGATATACCAACCAATGTAGTTTTGTATGTTTTATTGGCAGTATATGTCAAGCCAGACACTGAGGGCGTAGATACTTCGCCTTATGAATTATCTTTGAATATCCTATCTAAAATCATCGAGTATTTTCAGTTGAATAAAGTCCTAAATATACCTGGCTTACCACTTGAGGCTGGTAATCAAGTACATACTAAACTGGTGAAGATGAGTTTCGATGAGTTGAGTAATATATGGAGTACAATGGGTGCAAAGTATTTGCCCTCTGTCGTATATAGATTGCGTTCGGTTAGTATCAAAGGACACAAAGTGATAGAGGATGCGCCTCCAATTACTAAGATAACAATAGGATAAGAAAAGAAATGTTGATATAAAACCTTAAATTAACTAAAAGACGAACATTAAGATAAACCAAAATGAGATATCAAAGCTTGCAATTATCACTGCATTATAAGCCCTTGCTAGAGTTGGATATTAGTCATACCTACTTTGAAGGCGATGTCCCTCGCGGTATGCGCTGTATGCCTACTCCTAGGACGGCTAAGCTATTTAAGGCTTTGGGACTAGTGTGGAAATCCGTATCAGAAAAAGAGTGGCAATTATTTAAGCCAGAAAATCTCCCACTTTCTGATATAGAAGGATACGATTTCAATTTTGCTATTACTACCTCAGATTCGCTATTTTTCAATTATACGGAATTACCATTCAAAAAAGCGAACCAAGTTTTCCTATTTAATTTTAGTGAAGGTTCTGATAACATTAATAAAGTTTCCAATTCTAATTATATTGTTGTTGGAGATTGGAATACACTTACTCAATTGATTGAGCAAAATCAGTTTAAATGCTTTTGTTTAGAACATTGTCCTTCAAAAGAAAAATACATTTCTTACCGAAGAACGCTAGATAATGACTGCATTGATAATACATTAATCCAAGAATTCGAAGCGATTGAGCCTACTCTGCCAGAGGGTGAATATGAGGTTACTTATGAAATGATAATAGAAGAAAATGTACAATCCGAAGAAACAGACAACTTTTACAAGTCTTCTCTCCCTTATAATCCTTTAGGTTTTTTCAGTGTCAGCTCGACCGATATACTACAAAAAACTCAAATCGAGTTTCAAGCAAGGGCCACTTACTGGGTGTATTATATACCCAAAACTCCTACATATCAGATTACAGAGCTAGTTTTTAAGGTTGGAGAAAAAACACTTAGCTACACCAAGTCAAATGACCAATGGAAACCGAAGCTAGAAGAAAATAGCAGATGGATTGTGTGTGAGGAAAGCAATCAAATCCTAGTCTTTAGTAAAGAAATGTTAGCTTTAAAAGAAAAGCAACCGCTTGAGCAACTTCCTGTTTTGACTGAATATGTTCTGGAGCGTGGAAAAACTTATCGTATAAAAAATATCGGGATTACAAAAATTATAAAAATTCCTAAATCTTTCTATTTACCTGAACCCAATGCCAAGATGATTTATCCAATGACTAAAGCTAATCTGCTTCATCTTAGAGATAAACACAAAATTGATTTTAATAATTACTACTACTATCCCTCAAAAAGTAAGAATGAAGCAGAGGAAGTCAACCT
>CAYLSF010001532.1:0-1979 GCA_964385675.1 uncultured Saprospiraceae bacterium | reverse complement strand
GTGATGTGTTTTTACAAATCTTTAACTATTCTCATATATTCACCAGACACAAAACAATTCATTGAGCCTGTTACAATTGGGTTCATACATTCATAAAAAAAACTGCTTATCAACTGAGATAACTTAATTTTTGTATTACCTTTTTCTAGGTAAGGTAGCCATCCACCGTAACTCAATTTAAATTCTACCCCCCATTTAAAATCATAATTTTTGATTATTTCATTTCCATAAAATGCAATGATTCCTAAAACTATAGGCTCAATATCTTCAAAAGTTGCATCTGGCTTATCAAAAATCAGGTGGTCAAGGAAATAGTCTATCTTTATAACATCTGCGAATTCAGAACTGTCGTTTGTGTTAAATCCAGGTCCAATCATCCTAAGTAAATTAGTAGCAAGTCTGTCTGCGTGTTCAGGAAAAGTAAATCCCAGACTATTAATTCTAGCAAAATTTATATTATGTGGAAGAGGATTAGGTCTTATCTCAACAACCCAGACTTTTAATCTTTCACCTTTGTATAAGAAATCAGCGAATCTTAAAATAAATCTAATTTCTTCACCGCCTGATACGATATAAGGTTCCCATCCCTCATAACCATCATTCCGATCTATCTCTAAATCGCCCCCAAACATTTGAATACGAAGCTTAACTGTATATGCTAAATACCCAATAAAAGTAGGAGTCAATTCTACCTTTTCACTATGGACGCTTAAATTAAATTTTTTCACAACTTTCTCATAAGTAAGAAGGCTAACATCAAAATCAGCACCCTCGAGGTTCAAGTCCATCTTTAACTGATGGATTTTTTCGTCAAGGGTCTCTGTAAAGCTCTCGTTTAGACCATTAATACTACCCCAATCGATGTTCCTTTTCATAATCAAATTTTCACAAAAAATATTATTTCCAAAGATGGAGAGGGATAATATGAAAATTATAAGCCTTGATACTACCATTATCTAATTATTCAAAAGTGGGTTGAAATAACATTTGCGAAAAGATAGAATTCTATCGTCATCTGAAGTCTGGTAATATGCCCATTCCTCTCCCTCCTTTATTTCTAAAACCTTCAGGAATGTTTGGCGATGTACTTCCGTCTAGGTTTACTCTCTCAGGCTTTGTAACATAAATCCTTCGAGTTCTAAGGCGATGTTGCATGGTTGTGGATTGTAGGACTATTACTCCTCTTTTATGTGCTTCTTGCAACAACTTTGGCGCAATCGTCGTTCCTGCAGGTGTAACTAGATGTAATACCCCCGCCCCTCTACTAGTAGCTGAAATACTAATTTTTCCAGCAAATGTTGGAAATTGGCCATTAAATATGAATGGATTGGTTGTTTCATACCCCATATTTATATTCGATATCCAGTCAAGCATGCGTTCTATCTGTTCACTCCATCTAATCTGCCCATTTTTGCTAGTTTTTGCATCAATCAATACCGACTGTTCCCACCAACGTCCTCCACCTGTTGGCTCACCCGTTTCCTCATTTACAAAAATTTCGACTCCATTCTTTATTCCATCTGGCTCTGTTTTACCAGTATTTGGATCACGACCTATATCATCGTCATTTTTTTTAATTGCCATAGATTGTAGGACAGCTTTTTCAAATGCCAAACCAAGCTCCCTCGAACGGAATCCTTCACGACTTGCCCCTGCCTTCGGTTTTTTTCTATTAACATATTCTTCAAATCCAAAACTATTAAGGGTATTTAGTAACCCATCATAATCCATTGGGATCCAAGGATCCGTGAAAAATTGTACCCCAAAATAAATCCCTACACCTGCCGCTATACCTAAGCCACCACCTAGTGCCCCGTTTTGAGTGCTCGTTCCTCCATTAGTACGAAAAACGTAAGGTCCTGCTATCGCTCCTGCTATACCGCCGACTGCGATAGACACCCAAAGCCCTTGAGGTATCTGAGCCCCCCCCCGTAGGATCCACCATATTCACCGGATCATTCCCCATCGCCAGATAAGGC
>CAYLSF010001531.1:0-1987 GCA_964385675.1 uncultured Saprospiraceae bacterium | reverse complement strand
AGTGAAATGTCAAGCAGTGGTCATCTAGGCATAGTGAAAAATGACCAGTTGCGTGAGCAGATTATAAAAACTTACAATCAGTTTGAAAATTTAAAGGAAAATGAGGCTTTTTTTATAGATTATTACTCTGAGCAAATAACAATTATGAGTGCTCATTTTGGCGATATATACAACCCAACGGATCAGGAGATTATAAATATTGGACAACGCGGAGAATTAACTAACACCATTAGACTTAATGGTGCAAATGTAAGAACAGATACTTATAAAAAGACTCTTGAAAGCTGTCAAAAATTAATAAATAGCATCAACGATTATAAACAAAAAATTGAATGATTAAGCTCTTCCGTCATATACGTCGATCATTAATAAACGAAAACAAAATGGGCAAATACTTTAAATACGCCATTGGCGAAATTATTCTTGTGGTAATCGGAATCTTGATTGCGTTACAAATCAATAATTGGAATCAACAACGGCTCAACAATAAGAAAGAAACATCCTATTTAAAGGAAATAAAAACAAGTCTAGAGGCAGATATCTTAAAAATTTCTGATGTACTCAACTTCAATATTACCAAGGATAGCATCGTAAAAAACCTAATGCGGATTTTTGAAGCTGAATTGTCTAATGACGAACGTTTGAAGATTATAGAAGCTTACTCAACACCATTTACTAATTACGAATTTTTCAAGCCTAACACTACAACTTGGAATAATTTTATTTCTGCTGAAAACATCAACCTTATAGAAAATAAAGACCTCAGAATAAAGCTAATGGAATACTACAGTTTTGATTATGATGGCTCTGTGCAAGAACGCATCAAAATAATGAACCGTAAAGTCATTGATGAAAACTTTTCTAAATTCTTTACCAAAGAATACACCTTAAAGAACTTAAAAATAGACACCCATTTGCCTCCCAATTCAGAATTTAACATGCATTATAGTCAACAACTGTTATCAGATCTTTATGGCATTCTATTTCTTATTAATATGCAGAATAATTTTCTTAAAGATGCTAATAACCAAATAAATATCTTGACTAACCTCATAGATCAACAAATAAAATAGCTAGTGATTAAGTTCTTCCGTCATATTCGTCGCTCACTAATCAACCAAAACAAAACAGGTAAATACCTTAAATATGCTATTGGAGAAATCTTACTTGTGGTTATTGGCATCTTGATAGCGCTTCAGATTAATAATTGGAATGAGAATAGAAAAACCAAACAAATTGAAGTCACCAAACTCAACAAACTGCTTGAGGATCTTAAATTAGATTCTATTGCTTTTGACTCAAATATTAAAGTGTTGTCTACAATAGATAACCTACACCAACAACTTTATAATATTGGTTACAAAAATTCTAATGAGCAGTTAACCGAAAATCCTAAGAATATTAGACGATACGTGCCTTTTAATCCACCTAGTCAAAAAACATCGATTTTACTAGTGAGCCAGTTAAATAATGAGACTATAAGAAAAGAGCTTATTGATTACAATGAAAACATAAGCACATCATCAACTGAAATGGACGAATTTATTAATATCGTTAAGGATAAGATTAGACCATATTTGGGTCTAAAAGAAGTATATAATTTACCGAGTCAGTTTGAAACGTTTAGCACTAAAGAATCAAATATGATAAGTAAAGATGATCTTATAGCAATTAGCAGAAATCCCGATTTTCAACAACTTTTATTTGAAGCAAATTTTAAGTTAAAATCCAATATAAACGGCATTAAAAATATGCTTTTAACACAAAATAGTAACCTTAGAAACTTAATAACAAATGAGCTAAAAAATTATTAATGATTAAATTCTTCAGACATATCCGTCGTTCACTTATAAACCAAAATCAAATGGGTAAATACTTTAAATATGCTATTGGTGAGATTCTTCTTGTGGTGATAGGAATTTTAATTGCATTGCAGATTAACAACTGGAATGCCGAAAGACAAGCCAATAATAAAGGTATATCCTAT
>CAYLSF010001530.1:0-1987 GCA_964385675.1 uncultured Saprospiraceae bacterium | reverse complement strand
AACCCGTTTTAGAGTATCCTATTGGTAATGTAAAGGGAGAAATTTTCTTCTTTGGCCTCAAACCATATAAAAAAGAGTAATAAAAGTAAATGTATATGAATTTAATGTCATTAATTCAAATAAATGATACTTCATTGTCAGTTTTTGCTAAAAAAAGTTGACTTTTTAATAAAAAGCATTATCATAGTATTATTCAATTAATTATTTATTAATTTTTAAATCAAATAACAAAGTTTATCTTATGGCTACTATTAAGAAATTTAAACCGAAGAATCTTGATCAGTATGTAGAGCTGAAGCCAGGAATTTGGGCAAGAAAAGATCGTTTAAATGTACCTATAACTCAACAAAAACCTAAAACTCGACAGTCAGACGAAAATTAGGTGTTTTAATATTATCAAAAAAGGCATATTCTATTAGAATGTGCCTTTTTTTATTTTAGGCTTGATGAGTCAATTATTATGTTCTATATTAGAATACTTTCTTTGAAAGCATACTTGAAATTTTGAATTGCCAATGATTTCATACTGAAAACCTAGTGAATTAGTTTTTTTTGTAAGAAATATTTATTAACGCTTTCCTGAAAGTGTTTAAAGTTTTTAGAGTAAATTATGTTGTTTTTTAAACAGTTTAAACAAAAAAATTAAATTAAACAGGAGTTTGTCCAAATTGTTTGCAAAACAACGATAAAAATTGTAAATCACCTCTAATTTCTTTATCTTTACTTATATTACTATTGAAGATAGGGGTGTATTTTCATCCTATTCACCAATTAATCTAGGTTCAAATTAATGAAACAATTATTAAATCGTCCTGCTATTCGAGATGCCATTGCTGTAATTCTTACGGATAATCAACGTAGAATTCAATGGGTCAATGATGACTTTACAACCATCACAGGTTATACATTTGAGGAGGTAGTAGGGAAAAAACCTAGTATTCTTCAAGGTCAGAACACCAAAAAAGAAACCATAGATAGAATTAGATTGGGATTAACCCAAAAGGTATCTTTCAAGGCTGAAATCATCAATTATAGAAAGAATGGAGAAGAGTACCTATGTAAGTTAGTAATCCACCCTATTTTTAATATCAATGATGAATTAACCAATTATATTGCATTTGAAGTAGATGGAGATTATGCCGATGATTCTACATTGACCTTATTACAAATTCGTAAAAAGTATCGCTCTTCTAGTTTAGATAACTTAAAGGAGATAGAAATATTTGCTCATTTGACTAATCTATTTGAGCGAGAAAAATTGTATTTAAACCCTAAAATTAAATTAAATCAAATAGCCGCAAAATTAGGTACAAATTCTAAATATTTGTCACAAGTTATTAATCATCAGACAGATAAGAATTTATTGCATTTTGTGAATAGGTATAGAATAGAAGAAGCTAAACGCAAAATTGTATCTTCTGAATTTAGTCATTTGACGACTTATGGTATTGCACAGCAATGTGGATTTAAAAACAAATCTACTTTCTACAAAGTCTTTAAGGAAATAGTAGGTATGACGCCTAAGCAATATATTAACCTTCAAAAAGAAACGACATTAAAAGGGCATCAAGCTCAAAATAGTTGATGTTTTTTTTAATGTTCTAATTATCAATTGTTTAAGTTATTTTATCCCTCTAAACATTTTAACATACCCTTAATGATTATTCTTTTCTGTCTATGCTAGGTATGAATACTTGAATTCATACTATGAATCCTCATAATTAATTGATATTCACACATTTTATATGCAATTTTAGATTGTCTTAATAATTTGCAAGTAGCGGTAAAAGTAATTAAGCAAGTGTAGAGTAGAAGTATCAGTTCATCAATAAATTATGAATTATGAGAAAAGCTGAGGGGTTGTTAGACTTAATGCTATTTATGGATCAAAACAAAATAGCAACACTTACTGCCTATTTAAAAAGAGATGCTGAGTTTAGAAATGTTGATCTAATTCAACACTTAAAACTTAATGGCTATATCACAT
>CAYLSF010001529.1:0-1987 GCA_964385675.1 uncultured Saprospiraceae bacterium | reverse complement strand
GCGGTGTTAGGAGCAGACGGCATGACTTCCCCTATGGCATTGTCTTGTGCTTGTAAAGTGGGCAATAGGCATAGGGTAATTGCAATGATTGCGACATAACGAATACTCCACAAATTTCTAAATTCATGAAAGTTGTTAAATTGGTTAAACCTGTTAAGATATTTTTGTTTCATAGTAGGAAAAAGATGTTAAGTCTAAATGATAAGTCATCATTTAGGGTAAATAGAAAATAATAATATTTAGGGCTAATGGAATCAAAATTTAAATGAAAATAAAAATCATTTAAACCTGACTTTTTAGCAATATTAGATTAGACATTAATGGTTGTATTGATATAGTGTCTTATCGTTCTATACAACAACAATACAATAATAAAGTCAAAATACCATAAATAATTAGCATTTTATTTAAAAAATAAGCAAAATAAAGGCTTATAGCTAAATAAATCACCTTTTGACTATCAGTAACGAACTCGATAATTTGAGGTGTCAAGGGTTTTAGTAATACTGGCATAATTGGTTTTGTTTTTTGTTAAAAAACAGGTATTATTTTATACTTCCCTTACAATATAAGTTTATTTTGTAGTATGATGCAAGTTTTCAGAAAAAATATTTTTTAAATCTTGAGGTAATTTTCTTTTTTTTATTCAGTTGAGATGGATAAAAAGAGATTTTTAAGAAAAAAAATTTCTTCTAAATATACAATTGGCTACTCGATTTATATTTGAATATAAAACCAAGTAGCCAACCTTTATTCCAATAATCCTATCAAGAAATCAATTAACGAAGTATCTAAAACTTCACCGTAGCACCGACCAATACATTAAACCCATAATTAGGATAACGATACCAGCGTTCAAATTTTTGATTGGTGACGTTATTTAAGTCGATAAAAGCACCTATCATTTCGGTAACCTGGTATTCTGCACCGATGCTTAAATCAAATAAAGCTCCTGTGTTTTGCTCAAGCCCCGCTTCATCTAAGTAAGTGATACCGCCTGCATTGAATAATTCTGCTTTTAAGGTCAGTTTATCTTCTAGCATTTTATATTGAGCAGCGATATTTAATTCCAAATTAGGTAAATGATAAGCTGCCGCAATGCTATCTGTTGTGAAGGTATTGACATCAATTGTACCCGATAGGATAAGATTTTTAATGACCTCTAAGCGAATTGTACCTTGAATATTAAAACTACTGACATCATCATATAGCACATTAAAACGCTTAAAATCCGTTGTATCATTTAGGTATAATCCTAAGTTTTTATAGTCAATATTTCCGACTTTTGCTTCGTATTCGAGCGTATTGATACGTCCTTTTAATCCACCATAGATATGTGCCTTTCGAGTATTCAGTGAACGTTGTTGCGAATTGATAAAAGGATTGTATGTAGAAAGACTATGGAAACTATTTTTCTCAATCTCTCCAGTATATCCTGCAATTAATGTGAATTTATCACCTGACAAATTATAAGCCGCTTGTATATCGGGTAATATATGAAATCCCTCTCCATCTTGCCCCATAAATGCTCCAATTTTAGCACTAAAATTATCTGCATGATAAGTAAAGTTAGGGATGATGTAGAGTAAGTTATTGGTATTATCTACGGTATCGCCATCGTAAGAAGTATAGTCATTTCCTATGGTGACACGGAAAGGGTGTTTTTCGCTAAACCATTTAGTCACATCTAAAGCTACATCAATACCCGTTTCCCCAATATTAAAATTGTCATTATGGGTATAAAAATCTAAGCCAACATTGTAGTTGATGTCACCTTGCGTTAATTTACTATTGAATAAATCTAAACTTAAATCAAACGTAGAAAAACGTTGCTGCACATCATCTTGTGCAAAAGTTGTATCGGCATTATCATAACCATAGAAATGGTTAACCGCTTGGTTGTAGCCGATTTTTCCACCCACAGAAAAAGCATCTAAAAAGTACGTACCATTTAATAGTCCGCCTGTATTGCTAAAGCGTTGATTTT
>CAYLSF010001528.1:0-1988 GCA_964385675.1 uncultured Saprospiraceae bacterium | reverse complement strand
ATTTCTTACTATTGCTAAATCATCAAAAACTTCAACTCTATAAAATAAATCATTTATAACTTTTTTACCGTCAAAATCATAAGCATAATATTTTTGATCATTTTTTGAGGCAAATATTAAACCATGACTTGAAATCTTTATAAAGTCAAATTCAGGATTTAAAGTTGTTTTACCTTCCAAGTCTATTAATCCATGCTTATACTTGCCATGCCTTAAGTCCCATTGACGTGTTTTAAGGATTCTAGGAATATCTGATTCTTTGATTAGATTAAATTTAAAATCAACTATTTCTTGGAAACTGTAATTCAATAATCCATAATTTAAATTTCTATTTCCTTCCTTCTTTGATACTATATAAAAGCTATCTACACGTTGTATATCAAAATACTTAAATGGTAATAGGATATTATTTTGAGATGGTCCTACTATAGCGGACACAAAATTTTGATAAATTAGTGTTCAATGAAAAAAGAAAAGACATCAAAATCGTCTTATCGCAAATATGACGCCTCGTTTAAAGCAGATGCGGTCAATCAGATGAAGAATGGAAGAAGTCCCAAGGATGTATCAGAGTTATTGGGAGTTTCACAAAGTCTATTATACAAATGGCGGAACGAACAAAATCGGAGTAAAAGCGAGCAAAATCAAAGTGCAGAAATAAAACGACTACGCAAGCAACTCAAATCCATTGAAGAAGAAAATGAGATTTTAAAAAAAGCATTGCGTATTTTCAGCCAAAGCGGCTAGATAGATTACAGGCTATCCAAGCACTCGGTAAGCAATTCAAAATACGTAAACTCTGTGAAATACTCCATGTGAGTAAGAGTAGTTATTATGAGTTCTTAAATCAAGCACAAGCTCCTCAAGAAAATGAAATTGAAGAAAAGGTAAAGAAAGCTTTTTGGTTTCATAAGAGGCGATATGGCAGTAGACGACTGGTCAAAGAATTGGGGTACAAAAAGCTGATAGTTGGTAGGCATAAAGTACGTGCTATAATGCATAAACTTCAGCTAAAAGCTATCCAACCCAAATCTTTTGTACCTAAAACAACCCAAAGTCATCCGCACTTAAAAAGGTGCGATAATCTATTGATTAACAGGGAAGTTAGCCATATAAACGAAGTTTGGGTTGGGGATATAACTTATATTCCCTTACAAGATGGTTCTTTCATTTATTTAGCGGTGTGGATGGATTTATTCTCCAGAAATATCGTCGGTTGGGAACTCAGAGAAAACATGCAAAAAGAAATTATCATTCTTGCTTTTAACAAGGCTCTGAAAAAAAGAAAACCGCCTGAAAATCTCGTCGTCCATAGCGATGGCGGTGGTCAATATGACGCGAATGAGTTTAAAAAAATCATTGGTAATCGTAATTTTCGACAATCCATGACTCGTAAAGATAATCACTATGATAATGCTTTTGTGGAGTCTTTATTCTCCCGATTTAAAGCAGAACTACTCGAAAATGGTGCCTTTGAGAATTTTGATGAAGCAAGAATAGAATCTTTTGAGTACATTGAGGCTTATTACAATAAGATTAGATTACATTCCTCCTTGGGATACAAAAGTCCACTACAATTTGAAAAGGAATGGATTGAAAGAAGGGATAAAAACTAAATTCCTAAATTTGATTCGGGTTGTGTTCGCCCGCGCTACGCTACGCTCCGCGCGGGCGAACACAACCCGAATCAAACGAATATTTTCTCATTTAAATCTGTCCGGATAAATCGGACCACCTCAAGTATCTTAAATGTTGATTCAGAAAAACTCTATTTGTGTAGACCTAAATTCGTTTTAGGATGTCTTGAGGTTTTTGTTGATGAAAATGATGAAAAAAAAATAAAAATTGTGGAGACAATTTAAATATGCCTAACAAAGCACAGTGCCCCATCCCGCCCAGAAAGGGCGGCACAGGGCACTGTGCAATTCCGTTACATACAACCAAAATAAAAATAGCAGAAATAAGGATTTTTATCTTCAATATTTAGG
>CAYLSF010001527.1:0-1988 GCA_964385675.1 uncultured Saprospiraceae bacterium | reverse complement strand
CATTAACCAAGCGTCAACCCGAAAAAGGTGGAATTGGGCAACAACTTAAAATTGGGTATGACTACCTCAAAGCTAATCCTAGAGTTACTATTTTTGGGGTAGCTTCCTTTGCTATTTTTGCAACTTTATTAGTCGCTACTTTTACGGTAATTGCGATTTATGTCAAAAATCACTTACAAGCAGACGCGGCAGTATATGCTAGTTTTGATATTTACTATGCCTTCGGAGCTTTATTTGCAGGTATTGCGATTCGGTGGATTTTTCAAAAAATATCCCCTGTTACAGCAGTGGTGATTCTAACTTTTACGACGGCTGCGTTGTATTGGGTGATTAGTATGACAACGATTACTGCTGTCTTTTTTTGCATGGGTATTATTTTGGGTATTACCAATGCGGGGACTCGTATTTTACGAACCGTTTATTTGTTTCAAAATATTCCGAATCAAGTCTATGGACGAACGGCGAGTATTTTTTACATTACCAATGTTATCTTTAGGTTGTCCTTCCTACTTCTATTTTTAATTCCCTTTTTCCACGAAGGCAATAATATAATTTACGCTTTTCAAATCTTCACTGTCTTTTTGATAGTTGCAGGAATTGTATTAATTTGGAATAAAAGGCGTGCTGATGTGCTGTAGTCTTGGTGTGTTGTTGGTTTCAATTATAATGCAACACATTAGTACTTCAATACCTCAACACCTTAACACATAACAAATGCCAACAAAATCCTTCGACCAACCTTTTACGTTTGACCGAGTTATTCGGATTATAATTGTAATCATCATCGCTTTAGGCGTTTTTCAAATCTTGGAGCGATTGCAAAATGTACTAGTCCCGTTTATTATCGCCTTATTATTGGCGTATTTGATGAATCCATTGGTGCAGTTGTTTCAAAATCGCCTCCGAGTCAAAAATCGAGTATTAGCGGTATTGCTATCTTTTGTAGCTATTAGTGTCGTTTCCACCGTAGCGATGATGTTGATTGTTCCTTCTATTTCCAATGAAATGTCTAAAATGGCGGATTTGCTGCAATCGTACTCGCAACGAGCGGAAGTGATGCAGTATATTCCGGATAACTTAGAAGAACAATTGCGGATATTTGCTGCTTCTGATGAGGTGCAACAATTTCTGAATCAAGAAAATTTAACCTCTATTGCCAAACAGGTTATTCCTGGATTTTGGAATTTCTTTTCGGGGTCTTTGAATTTTATTGTGGGCTTATTTGGCGTCTTTGTCATCTTTTTATACTTGATTTTTATCCTAATTGACTATGATGATTTTTCGGGATCATGGACAAGTTATATCCCTAAACGCTACCGAGATACGGTGTTACATCTAGTGAAAGATGTAGAGTTAGCGATGAACAATTACTTTCGAGCCCAAGCCTTAATCGCCTTTTTGGTTGGGGTAGCCTTTGCTATTGGCTTTTCGATTATCGGTTTACCTTTAGCCATTCTATTTGGCTTATTTGTCGGAGCGTTAAATATGATTCCTTACCTTCAAAATGTGGCTTTAGTGCCTGCTGCGTTTTTAGCGTTATTGCACTCCTTGGAAACAGGAGAAAGTTTTTCGCTTATGCTCGGTTTGGTGATTGTGGTTTTTGCTATCGTACAAGTGCTACAAGATGCGTATTTGACCCCTAAAATTATGGGGGATGCAACAGGATTGAATCCCGCTATTATTTTATTGGCATTATCCATCTGGGGAAGTTTATTAGGAATGTTGGGTTTGATGATTGCTTTACCTGTTTCTGCGTTATTAATTTCTTATTATCAGCGATTTATACGGACGTTGGATGGAGAGGAAGTGGCGGTGGCTACGGTTGTGGAAGATGTTGTTGAGGAGGAAGGAGAGGAATCAAATTAAACTTTACAATAGGGAGTGATAGAAACACAGATCGTGCGGATTCAGCGGATTTATGCGGATCAGATTATTGATAAAAATCCGTGTTTATCTGTCTAATCCGTATCATCCGCTTTTCCATCAAG
>CAYLSF010001526.1:0-1989 GCA_964385675.1 uncultured Saprospiraceae bacterium | reverse complement strand
ATATTCAAAGTCGCCTAAATCATATAATCATATTATTTAAATTTCAATATGTATTTAATCTTCAAAAGTACTTTTCCACGTTATACACAGTTTTCCACATTTTTATTCACATTTTTAACATTTTTGTGGAAAACTACCATTTTGTGAGATAGAATTTATCGTTTTTTTCACTTGAATCAATCATTTTATCGTCCAGTTTTCGCTAAAGGGCTTATTCAAAAATGCGAATAAGTATAACTGTGACACGATTTTCTTAAAACATATAGGCTTCTATTTAAAATTAACTTAATAATTAACAGGCTTTCAAATCAACTATACCGTCATAAACATATCGGAACGTAAGCAAAATATGAAAGGGATATTTTAGGATAATTCAGTTCTCAAAAATTCAACAATTCATAATTTGTAAATAGTCTTAACACCTAACTTACAGTAAATCAAGTCTCAAAAGCAGCAAGATTATTTTTCATAAAATTAAAGTCTAAATTTTGTCAAGAAATAGCATAAAAAAGGGAGCGATTTGCTCCCTTTTTTATCAATGAAATAACATTATTTTGTTGAGTATAACCAATTTATTGATTTTTCCACAAATTTCTCCACAAATGTTAATAACTTCACTTCATTCGAGTGTCACTATATTGATAATTAACAAATAATGCGATACCTAATAAGACCAAGGCACCTCCCTGATGCATCACCCCTAATCCGACAGGAATAGTACCAACACAATTTATTAAAGTAAAGATTCCTAACAAAACTTGAATTACTAACATAGTTACTAACATTAAATTACCTACTCTCAACGCTGGTGTTTTAACTGCTCTAGCTGCTTTAAAAAAGTACCATAATATTATGATTGTCAATAAATAAGCTGTACTTCTATGTAAGAATTGAACAAGTAATGGAACAAATGTTGCGTTATCATATAAGAGAAAGTTATTCACATTCCAGTTTGATGATGTGAATATCTCACTAGGTATGTAAGCACCATTAATATCAGGAAAACTAGCTGCTACCAAGCCCGCTTTCATACCAGACATTAAGCCTCCTAACATAATTTGTATAAAAGCTATAATAGTTATCCACAAAGCCCCCTTTTTTAGGCTAGAATTGTGAATAACTTCCTTTTTAGGCTGCATCACGTGGAAAATTGTCCATAAAAGGTAGGAAAATAAGATAAATGCTAAAGATAAATGCACCGTTAGTTTATAAGCACTTACCCAAGGGCGATTTATCAACCCTGAAGCGACCATAATCCAACCAAAAGCAGCTACTATAGCCGCCATTAACACGACTATTCCCAATCGTCGCATCAAAGCAGGGGGTAACCACCCTTTTCGCCAAAAGAACACAAAAGGAATCGCAAATACAAAACCCATAGTCCTAGCCCACAAGCGATGAAAATACTCCCAGAAGTAAATAAATTTAAATTCTGATAGCGACATACCATAGTTTATCTTTTCGTACTGTGGCGTCGCTTTATATTTGTCAAATTCAATTTCCCAAGCTTCTGTGGATAATGGTGGAAGCGTTCCAGTTACGATTTCCCATTTGGTGATAGATAAACCTGACCCCGTCAATCTAGTAATACCGCCAATCACTACTTGAAAAAACACCATTATCAGCCCAATTATCAACCAAACTTTAACAGGTTTTGCAATTTGAAAGCCTTGTTGTACAACACTTGTCATGCTACTTATTTTGAATAATCAGTTAAAAAGTAACTTTTCCACAAAAAATGTGGATAACTCTATAAAAGCACCGCAATTTTCGGACTTTTTAATAGAAAAACTAAATCATTAAACAAGTTTTGAACAAAATAGGAAAGTTTCTCTCTTTAGATTGAATTCAAATAAAGGATTAATGGTGTTAATTTAATGTTTACAGTTAAAAGGAAAAATTGGGAATAGGCTTCAAGTAAAAAACCAAATATTTTTGTTTGTTAACCAAATTTTAATTGTTGACTCCTTTATATGATATTTTTATTAA
>CAYLSF010001525.1:0-1990 GCA_964385675.1 uncultured Saprospiraceae bacterium | reverse complement strand
TTTTCATAAAATAAAATTAGTGTCTTTACAAGTTTTGGATCAATCAATACGCTACCCCTGTGCAAAATCCGTCCATCTTACTAACTATCCCGACAACATCCCTCGCACCATTTTTCTATATTGTTTTACTTTATCTATTATAATTTATTTATATCAAGTTTTCGCTATCACATAGACCTGCCTTCGGTAGAAAAAAGTTAAAAAGTTTTAGAAGCAAGACTGCTAATCCCGATAGCTATCGGGATATAATAAAAGAAAAAGGGTAAAAGAACAAAGGGTTAGTGCATTACGACTCGAAACCCCACATTGTAGTTTCGGTCATAAGGCTCGTACCCGTTACGAAACGCCACTCGGCAGTGGTAAGGAAGTCTGGAGTACCAGAATCCGCCACGAATCACTCGGGACATTTTATCCGATTCGCTTATCCAAGCAGTTCCATTTTGTGGCGAACCATCATAGCTATTGTGCCAAGTATCCTCACACCATTCGTACACATTTCCAGTCATATCATATAGTCCTAGTTCATTGGATTCTTTTTGTCCGACTTGATGCGTCCCTCGTCCCTTAAATAGATCATTACTGGCATCTTGACTATTCTGTCTATGCCATGCTACGCTATTAATATCATTGCTCCCTGCATATTTATACCCTCGACTACGATTGCCTCCTTGTGCAGCATATTCCCATTCGGCTTCTGACGGTAATCGTCCCCCTACCCATTTGCAATAAGCTCTTGCACCATACCAACTTACATAAATCGCAGGATAGTTTTCAAAACCACTTTTTGCTTGATATTGTCCATTCGTGTATTTTATCTGACACTGACTATTTTCTATGTTTAACCAAGTCTTCCCTCCTTCTTTCGAATTCCCTTTCGCATTTAAAAATGCAGCATATTGAGCATTCGTGACTTCATATTTACCGATATAAAAAGCAGGGACTGTAACTTTATGTACAGGTTTTTCATTATCTTCTCCATTATCACTCCCCATCATAAAACTCCCGCCTTCCACGCGTACCATTTCAGGCATATTGGGATTTACTCCTTGTACTTTGGCTTGTACTTCAAAAGCGATTTCTCCTTTGAGGCTATTCATTTCTTCTAAGACTCGCCAACGGATGCGTTTACCATAGCTGCCTTTTATATTTTTTCCTACATCACCGCTTACCGCTTTTAAAGGCGTATTTAAACCCGATTGAAATTGAGCATCTTTGTATGTTTTGTAAACGGATATATCGAATTGCTGACCATTTCGTGCATTAACGATATCGTAGGTAATTACAATCTCTTCGCCATCGACATAAAAATCTACATTTTTGATGGACTGTGCGGATAGGGTGAATGTTCCTAAAATGAAGCAAAATAGTAAGAATCGTTTTATCATGTTTGTGTTCTTTTGATGTTTTCAAAGATAGGGATTTATCAAAGACAAAACAATGACAGCTTTTAAAATACCGTACACACCGCATTGATGGTATTAGTATCATTTTTTGCTTTAGTCCTATAATTTACCGATATTTGGATAAAACAAGAATCCATAAAATATGATAGCAGAAGGATTAAATATTAAAAATAAGGTCATCACCCTAGAGGAGTATTTTACCCTAGAAGAAAAATCCCTTCATAAAAATGAATTTAATAACGGAAAAGTTATCCCTATGCCTAATGCTTCTATTAACCATAATCGAATTATAAAAAATGTTCTTGTTCGACTTTCTATCTTAGAAGAGGTTAAAGCAACGTTTGAAACATTTAGTTCAGAACAAAAAATCTATATTCCTGCTATTAATAGCATCGTTTATCCCGATGTCTTTGTAGTTAAGGGAACAATCGAAAAATTTAATAAATATACAATTACGAATCCTTCATTAATTGTAGAGGTCGCTTCTCCTGCTACTTTTAGGTATGATAGAGGTAAAAAGTTCAAAAAATATCATCCCGATAGCTATCGGATTAGCGTCAAGGAGCAAAAGAAAATTCACATAATTC
>CAYLSF010001524.1:0-1992 GCA_964385675.1 uncultured Saprospiraceae bacterium | reverse complement strand
CAAACCATAATCAAATAATTGAATTTCAATCAGTTAATATATTTGATTTTTTCACTATATTATTTCTACAAAAAAAAACGAAAAATTTAAATAGGAATTCTTGATTGAATCTTAATTTTTATTGTAAAAACTTATGGTTTAAGCGATTTTAACAAACCATTAAACTTATTGTGTCGTTCGTCTTTATGCTTACTACATTCATCGAAAACTTAACTTATTTTAAGATAATTAACTTAAATTTAGAAATACATGCTTATCTCTTCAACCATTTTACAATTCTATGCGTAAGTATTAGTGTTAGGAATTTGTTAAGATTAACTTTTATTTAAAAACTCTCCCAATCATGAAAAGGCTAGACATTATTTTAAGTTGCACGTTATTATTCTTATGTTCTACAATAGAAGCTCAAGTCGCTTGTAATTCACCTGAGTTAAAGCAATTGGAATTTTTGATTGGAGAGTGGGAGTCTTATGACGATATTGGAAATTTAGAAGGCAAAAGTGAAATCAACTTTGTATTAGGAAGTTGTATGATAGAAGAAAAGTGGGAAGGTGCTGATGGCATTAATAGTCAGAGTACTTTAAACTTTGATGTAGAGAGTGATAAATGGCATCAAGTATGGTCTGATGACTTTGGCAACGTTCAAACTTTTGAAGGTAAATTAAAGAATGGAAAACTTACTTTAAAGTCTGTAACCATTGATGATAATGGAAAGAAAGTATATCACAAAATAACCTATTCAAAAGGTAAAAAAGGACAAATTCAACACAGTTGGAAAACTTCCAAAGACAATAAGAAGTGGAAAACCGTTTTTCAGGGTAACTATAAGAAGAAAAACCATTCTATTTAGATTTTCAACTTCTATGTTTAATAATAACTTCAGCATTACCCTCAACTTCATTCTAAAGTTGAGGGTAATATTTATAGGTTAATCGGTTACTAATTCTCCATCTTCCGTTAAGATAATTGTGCCATTCTCCTCAATTTCTAGGCTAAAAGGGGCAGAGTTTTCCCCTCCAATAATGGTTCTATAAACATTATAAGTAAAATCACCATTCAAAAAAGTAAAGACATGATTACCGCCACTTCCCTGATATTCTAATTTTCCGTAGCTTAGAATAATATCAGGTTTTGAAGATTCTTTTTCCCCTAATTTCCAAGAAGCGTACCTATACTGGTAATCTCCCAAAGCATCAATTCTGATTAAATAATTTTTCGTCTTTATCCTATATTTAGGACTTTCAAAGCTTTTTAGCGAAGGATGTAATTCCTCTTTTTGTTGAACAATCAATTCTTCCTTCATCTGCTTTTCTGAGTCACTTTGATAGTTGATGGCAATTATTTTTTCACCTGACTCATCCAGCCATATCGTTCCATTATCTAACATAATTCCTCTCCAGCCTACTTTTGACCATTGTTCTACCTTAGAGTTAACCATCTTATCAATAAGTGTTTTATCAAAAACTTCATTAAATCGTTTTTTGAAGGTGACTTGATTTTCAATACTAGGAATTGGGGTTTGTCTATTTAAAGGATAACTAATTTTATTAGATATTTTATCGACATCCATTGTTTGAAAAAGGGCAATAAGATTATTGATATTTTCAACTTGATTATCTTCAAGGTCTTGGCTATGGCTCACTTCTTCTTGTATTTGTCCTTGTGCCTGAACTTCTTGATTCATTTCCTTATCACCTTTTGTCGATTGATTTTCGGTTTCTGCTTGGTTACATCCAAATAGGAAAAGACAAAATATTATAAAAACTGAGTTTAAATTTTTCATATTGTAATGCAATTGTTTTTCATAAATCTAATATGAACATTCGCACAATAATGACAATAAAGTATTTAGAGGGAGTCAAAAACTATTGTAATTATTAGTAGCTGCCATCTTATCAGAGGCAATATACAAAATAGAGAGGCGATGTTATCAACGAGAGGAAAGAATATTATTTTTTTCATAGAAATTGTATTCACTATAAAACAGGGGAT
>CAYLSF010001523.1:0-1992 GCA_964385675.1 uncultured Saprospiraceae bacterium | reverse complement strand
GTAATAAGTAACACATGGAAATTGAAAATTTTATAGCTAATCGGGAAAATGAGGAAATTCGCTTTTTATTAAATGAGTGTCATCAAGTGATAACTCAGACCTTGCCTGAAGTGCAGGGTTCTATAAAATGGCGAGTTCCATTTTACCACTATGGTAAAAAGCCCCTCTGTTATCTAACCCCAAAACCTAAACATATTATCATTGGCTTTGTGAAAGGTATTCATCTAAATAATTATCACCAAAAATTAGTAGGGAATCAGAAGCAAATAAGACATTTTATTGTCAAAAGTCATGAAAATATCTGGAGTGATGACCTAATTGGAACTTTGCTGGAAGCTGCGGAATTAAATTTGCAAGGTGACAAATAAGATACTTTACGTCCAAAGGGTGTAAGTGACAATAGAATTTTATCAAACACCTTATTCTTTCAGCAGAAACCCAATGCTTTATGTATTATACTCGATATTTTACAGCCTTGCTATTGCTTTTTTCTCATATCATCACCTCTGCTCAAATTGTAAAGAGTTATCCTGACAACTCTTTAACATTGGCAAATTACGCAGAAATTGGAATTCCTCAACCTGATAAGATATGGACAGTTACAGATTATAAAGTAGCGTTCAAATATCTAAAAGAATTACACAAAGAAGATAGAGAAGGTTTACCCAGAAAAGAAAGTTCACTTTCTGGTGATTTATTCAATCGGATGGTCAACATTGATAATTTCCAATTTATGTTAGACCAAAGTCAGCCCTTACAAGAACGTTTTAAATCTTTGGAATATATCGTCAATGTGCCGAATGAATTGTATATGCTATATGTAGAACCTTCTGATTCTGTACAGCGAAATGGCATTGAGGTTTTATCTATTGTATTTTTTTCAATGGAAAATAATTTATTGGCTTTTGAATTTGTAGATCAAATTATCACCGCCTTACCACACCTCAAAAAAAACGATGACTTTATGATTATGTACGAGTCAATTCAAGAAAGTATTGGAAAGTCTATTTTAAAAAATATTGAACTCATTGAAAAAGATTATCGAACGTATGATCACAAAGTATTAACACAATTTACCAATATGATAGTGGATTGGCTACCTAAAGTAAAATCTCAAATCAATGCTACGCAAAAGCAGGAAATATTAACACACACCAAATCCATTAAAAAAACGCATCCTAATAAATCAGTGAGAGGATTGATGAAACATTTTAAAAAGATTTTGGGATAATCTACCTTTTTACTCCCAAATCCATTAATCTAAAATTTCGTTAAATTAGTAATAAGCCCACACCTTTATGTGGATTATTTAGGTATATTGAGTGCATTATTTATACAAACAATAAATTATAAGGATGTCAAGTGCAATACGTTAGTCAACGTAACTCTAAGGCATATTTAGCGTTATTAGTTGGAACGTAAAACTTTACACTGCATTTAAACACAATTCAGTACTTATACTATTTTACAAAACCCGTAAGTAAATCTAATGGAATAAAGGATTTACACGAGACAAACCACAGTTTTATGAAAAGATCGTATGTTGTAATTGCTCAAATAATTACTAAAATCACCCTCATTTCTCTATTTACATTTTCCTTCACCTCTCCTTTATTAGCCATTGATGGCTGGGATTTGATAGAAAATAATGATTTTGTAGCGGCTAAAAAAGCATTTCAAAAAAAGCTAGAACAAAATCCAAAAGATAAAAGTACCCTCTATGGCTTAATATTCATTGCAGAAGTTACCTCCGATGATGATAGCTATGAGGACTACATCAAGCAATTGATTGAAATAGATTGGGATGAATATGATTTTAGATTGTTTGGTCATATTATGGATGTAGAAGCACCTGTCATTTTATCCAAAAAATTATCGAAACGAGCTAAAGCTGATGCCATTATTGATTTGGCGGATTCTCTCTTTTTGGAGCGAAAAAGTAAAGATTATAAAAAGGTTTTAAGAGGGTTTACCGGAGATTATGATTGGCGC
>CAYLSF010001522.1:0-1995 GCA_964385675.1 uncultured Saprospiraceae bacterium | reverse complement strand
CAAGTGAATCCTCATAGTCTTGCTCAGCAAATAATAAATCTTCTTTTGCTTTCTTAAGCTGTTTTTCTAAATCAGCAACTACCGCTTTGAGTTCATTGATCCGCTTTTTAAATGGATTATTAGAGTAAGTCTCCGCAGTCACACCTGCTATGACTCTATCCCAATCAAAAGCAGGCCCGATATCTACTTTATCTTTACGATAATTGACGTGCGTTTGAATTCCTTTAAAGTTTGCATTGGCAGGAGTGGCTTCATAACGCTTACTTTCTTCAATAAATGCTCTTGGAATATCGTAGCGAGCTGTCAAATAACGTAAAAGAACGATTAGGCTATCATATTGCTCATCGGTGAAAGTAGCATAATATTTATGACCTCTGTATGGTTCATCCAATTCGATATATTGATCTTTATCGTCTAAAGAGCAGAATACGTCATGCCCTTCTTTTTTAGAATAAACGGTTTCAAGGTTGTTACCTCTTTTGACCAATGGGCCATAATTAGAAATTTCAATGCCAACAGAGAATTTACTGTTAGTACCGTTTCCGCCTATTGCGCCACGACCTAGGTGATATGACCAAAAATAGGATTGGAATAATTGATAAACCGTACCATCACGCCCTAAAACAAAAGCTGTAGATACATGTCCACGTTGAGGATTCGTCAGTGAATTGATGTCGCCTTGTAAATGTCCAACGGTGAAGTGTGTCACTATTTTTTTCTTGACATATCGCTGTTGGTAATAATAACCTTCGAATCCATTGGATGGGCGGACCGTATAACCATGAAGTTTTAACTCTTCTCCTTTTACGGGTAATTCAAATTTGACTAACTTAAAACTTCGACCAGCGGCTACACCAGTATTTTTGAATTTTTCTTCTCTTGCTGCTAATTTTGAATAGTGCATTGTTTTCTTTTGATTAAGAAGTTTTGACTTTGTTTATTTTTTTCATACAAAACAACTTTAATTATGATAAATGGCTTTTAAACAAAGTCTACGGTAAGAAATGACATGGAAATATACGCTTTTTGCTGCATTTTTCCAACGTTTTTTAGATTTTTCCTAAAACCTTGAATGTGCCTTCTCGGATGATATATTGATATTCGCCTATTTTGACAACTTCTCCTTCGTTGAGTTCCATTAGATTTGTAATGTCTTCTTCTATGGTGTGAATAGATCCTTTGGTTGCTCTAGCTAGATTAAGATATTCCAAATTAACGATGCCATCAAATCCACAAACAATGACTTTGATAGGCTTTCCTACTTTTTCAATTAATTCATAGTCTCTCATGGATGAGCTATTATCAGCTATAATCACAATGTCGCCACAATTGGTACAGGAATCTAGCCCTTCAAGAATAGCTTCTATGTCATTTTCGGGAAAATCACCGCCATAACCATTCTCCATAGTAGTTTTGGCTAATTCAAGAACTTGTTCAAATTTAGAAGCATCGGCATGATAGATACCGCCTGTAGAGCCAATTTCCTTTTCAAGTGTGGATTTTGAGTCGCCGTCATTAAAAAATGTAAAGTGTTGCGCTCGTTTTTGTTTCATATTTAGACGTAGCCAAACTAAGATTTGAGCTGTATATGGAGTCATACTTCCAGTTAGATCAGCAACTATCAGCATATCTTTCCATGTCTTATTTCGCTCAAAAACATCTAAAACCGTAGAATCTGGTAATGTTTGATTGGCGATCAGTTCATCTAAATCACTCCCAGAGTTACTTTTAAAAGTGACAATAAAACCATGAAACATCTTTTTTCCTGCTGTAAAAGATGTTGCACCAGTTTGGGCAATGACCTGCCACTGTATAGCTGTATCATTGAAAGTCGTTAATCTTAAATCGAAGAGCGCTTGGAAACGATCTTTATTTAAAGTGGGTTGACTGAAAGTATTTGAGCGAGCAAAATCAGTATAGATGAGTGTTACTTTAGTTGCTTTTTTTCCAATAAAAAATAATTTTAACTCATCTTCATTTTCAATTTTAGCACTT
>CAYLSF010001521.1:0-1996 GCA_964385675.1 uncultured Saprospiraceae bacterium | reverse complement strand
TTTAGGGCGATTATTTAAAGATAATAAAGATAGCAAGGATTATTTTTTGGGTGGAAAAAGTTTTGGTTGGTTTCCACTGTCTCTGAGTACCATTGCGACTCAGTTATCCGCTATTAGCTTTATTTCAGCCCCTGCTTTTGTTGGTTTGAAAGAAGGTGGTGGTATGATGTGGCTCACTTATGAATTTGCTGTACCATTAGCTATGTTATTTCTGATGGTTTTCTTGATTCCGCCAATGTATAAAGCAGGTATTGTAAGTGTTTACGCTTATTTGGAAAAGCGATTTAGCACTTCTACACGGGTTTTATTGAGTGGAGTATTCCAAATCAGCAGAGCATTTGCAACGAGTGTAATGGTTTATACTGTTGCCTTGATTCTGACGAGTGTGATGGATTTCCCGATGTGGCAAACCATCTTGATTATTGGTGTGGTCACCTTAATTTATTCCTATCAAGGTGGTATGAAAGCGGTCGTCTATGGTGATATGATTCAAATGATAATATTACTATTCGGGATTATTATCTGCCTAATTGCTGGTATTCACTACATTGGAGGCTGGGATACTTTTATTGCAAACGTTGATCGACCTCGTTTAGAAGCGGTCAATTTCAGTTCTATGGGATTGGAAAAAGGAGATGAATTTGGATTTTGGCCAATGTTGATTGGTGGTTTTTTCTTATATACTTCCTACTATGGAACAGACCAAAGTCAAGTTCAAAGATTATTTTCAGCACAAGACATGGGAACGGTTAAAAAGACCTTGTTATTCAACGGTTTATTGCGTTTTCCTATAACGTTTGTGTATTGCATCATGGGTTTAGTGATTGGTACTCTAGCCTTTACCCAAACTGAATTTATGCAAGCGATTCCTGCGGATAAGCCTGATTTAATGATTCCGATTTTTATTCGAGATTATCTACCGCATGGCATTATTGGAATATTAATGGTCGCTATTTTTTCAGCAGCCATGTCTTCTTTAAGTTCTGCTATTAATTCGTTAAGTGCTGCTACCGTTGAAGATTTTTTCAATCGAAATAAAGAATTATCCAATGCTACGTATATGGCATACTCCAAATATGCTGCTTTGTTTTGGGGTGTTGTTTGTATCGTATTAGCCTTTTTCACAGGCGATATTGCAAAGACAGTTATTGAAGCTATCAATAAGGTGGGTTCTGTTTTTTACGGACCAATACTTGCCACCTTTATTGCAGCAATTGCTTTGAAAAGGGTCAACGCTTTTGGAGCAAATGTTGGTTTATTATCTGGTGTAGCCGTTAATATTTATTTATGGTTATTTGTTCCCGATGTATTTTGGTTTTGGTGGAATGCTGTAGGGGCAATTGTGACCTTAGCCGTTGGCATCATAGCAAGTTTATTGGTTAAGACCAATAAGGTTTCTGAAACTACCTCTCTCGAAAGAACTTGGGATTTTGATTGGACAAAAACCATTATTTTACTTATATTCTTTATTGCAATTGTAGTATTAAGTATTAATGTACCAAATATATTCTAATGCGTAAAGGGATAGTAGCGGTTGATATTGGCGGAAGTCATATCACCTCTGTAATGATAAATACAGTAACGGGTGAATTTATGACGCCCGTTCAAGAAGATAAAATTGATAGTAAAAAAAGTTTGGAGGTCATCATAAAAGGTTGGTATAATAATATCTCAACCACTATTTCAAAAGCACCTCATACCTTTTCAAATCAAATCGCTATTGCGATACCGGGTCCTTTTGACTATCAAAATGGAATTGGATTACGGCATGAGAGTGGTAAATTTGCTGCTTTAGAAAATGTAAATATTAGAACTTTATTAAATAATAAATTTCAACAAGACATAAACATTCATTTTGAAAATGATGCCGCTTGTTTTGGGCTCGGCGAAGCTCATTATGGAGAAGTTAAAGATTTTTCTAAAAGCCTTGCCATCACATTGGGAACAGGCATTGGGTGTACATTTTTAGACGATAAAGCGGTTATAAAAAAAGGGG
>CAYLSF010001520.1:0-1998 GCA_964385675.1 uncultured Saprospiraceae bacterium | reverse complement strand
ATTTCCTTCTTTTTACTCATGTTTACTTTAGTAACTTATACTAGTTGTAATAGTCAGAATGATAAACATTTAGAACTTAAAAATATTCAAACAGTTAAATCCGATAGTCATCAAAGGGTGAAAGGCTCAAAAGTTTTTTTAAAGATTCCTGCTGATTATAGCTATTCAAAAGAGTTATCAAGGTTTCAAAAAAGAGCGAAATTATACATTCAAGTTTTTGAATTGGAAAGCTCATTTTATGAAGCTAAACCGAATTTAACAAAAGAAGCTATTGAAGAAAAAGGGGCAACTGTTACACATTTTGAGAATATTAAAGTTGGAATTTATGATGGCGTTTACTCAGAGGGGCCTTCTAAATTTGACGGTGAAACAAAACTCGTAATTTCGTTTGGTGATAATGAGTTTACAGTTATGGTATTGGGAGTTTATAAAGATGAAGATATAAAGGGACGATTAGAGTTAATAGAAATTATAAAAACAGTTTTTTATGAAAAAAGCTTACAGCTTAATCCTATGGAGCTAGCAAATTTTGATATGGATTTCAAAAAATTTGATTTTCAACTTAACACTACTCACTCTAATACTTACATATTCACACCAAACGGAAAAGCAGATAAAAATACTGACGACGTAATTAATATTTCTATTGCTGTTTTGCCTCAAATGACCAAAATAAATGCAAAAGGACTCGCAAATAATATAATTGATAGATTTGGTATTCAAGGGGTTCTTCTAAAAGATAAAACTCTTAATGAAAAACTAATTAACGGCTATATTACTTATGAATTAAAAACACAACTAGAAAATAATGGTAAAAAAGGATTTATGTATTTTGCTATGATATTAGGCGAATCTGGAAGTTTGCTATTTGTAGGAATGAATCCCGAAAATAATCGAGATGAAAATATTAAATTTAAACAAATAGCAGAAACCATAAAATTTAAATAGCTCCCATTGGTTAATGTTAGTATGAAATATTTATTATCTATTATTTTATTGATATTAGCTAATAGTCTAATTTATAGCCAACGCTTCTCCGCAGGACTATCAGCAGGGTTCAATATCTCTGAATTAGAGAAGAATTCAATTGATGGTAATATTGGAATTACGGCAGGTATCCGAGGAATTGTGAATTTAAAATCCAATTGGCAATTGAGTACAGCGTTATTATACAGCCAACAAGGCGATTATTTTGATGATATTTTGATTGTCGCCCCTTTGGAGACTCATTTTTTGCAGTACCTAGAAATACCCATACAATTCCATCATTTATTTTTAAAAAATGAAGAAAAGGATTTCTATCAATGTCAATTGAATTATGGAATTACTTATGCTAGATTGATTGACGCTAATGTAGTCACTATTGATGGTTTAGCCTTAGAGGTATATGATACTCAAAACCCAAATCGACTTTTATACAACTTAGGCGTAACAGGATTTTTTAATCCTAACTTTGGGATTGACTTTAGAGGAACAATGACCTCGGGCGGTACTTTTACGTTGACTTTTAAGGGATTGTATTTGCTTTAATTTTCTGCAATTAACTTGTAGAAGTTAAAAAAGTCACAAAGCTGGAACATTTTACTTAGGTACAGAACTGAAAATATGGACTTTGAGTGAAGATACATCTTTTATTAGTAAAAACTCAACAAGAGAATTGATGTTTATGCAAAAAAGCAGTTTTAACTATTAAAGCCTATTCAGTTCAAAATCATTGAGTTATTAGGACTTAAAGCTGATGTTTTTTATGATTTAGAGAATATTTCTTTTTTTAATCTAAATTTCATTGAAACATAAGATCTACTGGAAGAGTTTTCTTATTAAAACTAAAGGAGGTAGGCTACAGATTGGCATAAATTAATGTTTGTTGTAAAAAAATTAGCGTAGTCTGTGATCTCCTGTGGAGAAATAAGTTCTTCTTAAAGAACTTACTTCTCCTAAATGGACTAATGAAAATACTATGAATATAAGAACCTTTTATTGGATTTTGAGTTTTGC
>CAYLSF010001519.1:0-1998 GCA_964385675.1 uncultured Saprospiraceae bacterium | reverse complement strand
TTTTTGTAGTAATAAAAATTTACATCAATGAAAGAAGCCTCTTTCATCATGGTTTTGATTTCTGCCGTTGAGACTTTTTCCTCCTTATCTAACATATCTTTTAAAATGCGCCCCCTATCAATATAAGACCAACGGTAGAAAAATAAATCACAGCTTTCATAACCCGTTTTAGGGCTATTATTCCAATTCATAATATACCCCGAATTTGGATTATACACAGAAGGGTTTTCAGAAGAAGGCAGTATGCTTAACCAATCGGCTGAACCATCACCAGGCTTCGGGAGTCTATAATCAAAGGCTTGATTTCGTTGAGGCAGATCTCCACCAAAATGATAACCAATATTACCTTTATCATCTGCATAATACATATTGATAGCTATCGCCAAATCATAAACAGCAGCAGACCAATCTTTGTAATTATGAACTTTGTTGGATTCCATCCAACCAAAAAAGGAACGAACTTCTTTACCTGCCCAGGAGCGTTTTTTAGCGTAAGCTATCCGATTTTTTTCATCTAAAGAAATAATAGTACCATGAATAGATTCTTGAAAAGTAACGATGGTATCTTGTTCATTTTTGATAGAAATTGTATCGAACCGTTCTGTAAGTTGATGTTTAGTGTTTTTGTACAGATAAGTTTGATTATCCGCCTCTAAGGATAAAGAAAAAATATCGACGACATCTCCAAAACCTGCTGTAGAACCCCAAGCAATATGATCATTATGACCAAAAACTAAAAACGGATAAGCAAAAGGAGTATTGCCTACGATATTAAAGCCTGCACCATGTAATCCTATACCATATACATAAGCAGGATTGAACCAACCAAACTGAGGTCCATTTAGCATAAGTGCATTTTGATTATCCGCTTTATCTTTTCCAACCACAATCATGTTGGAAGCAGAACGATAAGCAGCAATTCCTTCTGTCCCTAATTCCTTAAATTGATGAAAATAATTGACTAGTTTTTCTTCATTCGTTTGTGTTTTAAAGGTGTTGGTCGTAGGCTTAATGGTATTAGGAATGACTTCTGAAAGCACTTTTTTTGCCTCCATTTCCATTGGTATAATTTGCCCAATTTTATTATTAGTTTTAGGAGTATCATCGGGTTCATTTACAGTAGCAATAGCATTTTTAGGCGTTCGCCATACGATGTTGTCAAATAATTCGAATCCCTTTTTATTACCATGTGTCTTTTGAAGTGCCTTTAATAAAGCAAGATTTTGAATTTCAGAATTAAAATCTGAATACCGATTACACATTGTACCTACAAAAACCATCATAACATCATAAGTTGTCCATTTGGTAGGTTTGAATCCATAATTTTGAAATTGTAAAGGCAGGTATGCTGTTTCATTATTGCTTACACTATCAATCCAAGCATTTAGTCCGTCTGCATAGCCTTGTAAAACCTCTTTTTGCTCCGATGAAATCTTGTTAAGCTGTTTTAAAATATTTGGTTTATCAAATAATTTTCGAGCAGAAATATCAAAAGAAACATATTTAGCTCCCAACACTTCAGCTACTTTTCCTTGTGTAGAGCGTTTTGTCATTTCCATTTGAAATAATCGATCTTGACCTACCGCAAAGCCATATCCAAAAAATAAATTATAAGTAGTGTTCGCATAGATATGTGGTGTTCCATATGAATCTCTAATGATTTCAATTTGATTGGAGGTAGTAGAATTTTGACAACTTATCAAGATGACAAAACTTAACAGGAAGTAGCAATATTTCATAATTTGGTATTGAGCAGAATAATTGATTTTGATAATTATACTCACAAAATACCTTGTTTTTAGAAAATTTTAGCTATTTAGGTCAAATCTGTCATAGAACATTTCATTTTGATTATCAAAACGGATGATAAATTACATCATTAAAAGCAATTTATCTAACTCTGATTTAGGCTGTTTTAGCGTACTACAATTTGCAATAATTTATGGCTTTCCTTATATGAATAAATTTCATCTAATAAATTATTAATACTTTTGTTAT
>CAYLSF010001518.1:0-2003 GCA_964385675.1 uncultured Saprospiraceae bacterium | reverse complement strand
GTAATACCTCATTTTTAGAAGTTTGGTTATTTTTCTTTTTGTATGCTCTTTTGTAAAAAAAGAGAAAATTTGTACCAAAACTATAATAATCTAGTTCATATTTGCCTTGATGTCTATTCACAAAAGGTTCTAAAATTCGTATCGCCTTAGAAGAATATTCTTCTATTAAATCATCGTCTTTTTTGTTATTGTTTTTATAATAAAATACTGCGATGATGTCATATAAACTTGCTAGCTTCGGTGAATATATTTCTGGCTGATTTGAGTCTCTCTCTGTATAGAATTTTAAAGCTTTTTGTAAGTATTGATTAATCTCTTTACTGTCTCGCTTAGGGTCTAGTAGCTGAGCTAAATTAGTTTGCCTAAGGATTAGCTCATCCATATTTGCTTGATTTTGTATTTCAGAAAGGATATTCACGGCTCGTCTAAGATATTTAATAGCCCATTTCTTTTTATTATTATAGTGATAAAATCTAGCATAATTGTTTAATACTTGGGATAAAAACAGCGCATTTAGCATAGCGTCTTTTGCATATAGATTTTCTGCGATTTGCAATGTTTCATTAAACTTTTCTTGTGCTATTTTTTTTGTTTCCTTATCATCTGCTAAAAAATTAGCATAAGCCATCCTATTCTCTGCATAAAGTTTAGCATATCCTTTAGGATTTTTATCGTATAGTTCTTTGTAAATTTGACTTGATTGTTCAAAATAAATAGAAGCACTATCATGATGATTATGAATATCATACATTTGTGCTAAATTATATAAAACCTTAGCTTGACCACCTTTATCAGATGTTTTGCGATATAGCTTTAATGACAATTTATAATGTTCTTCTGCAAGATGAATTTTATTAATTCGTTTATATATTGTTGCGATATTCAGGTATGTAGAAGCTAAATCATTGGCATAAACTATTCCATACTTTTTGACTAGTCTTATTCTTATTTTCTTAGCTTCTAGATGATATTCTAATGCTTGTTCTGTATCAAACTCATCTATTAAAACAGCAAAATTATTATATGTATCCGCTAAGTTATCATCATATTTCGAAGGATTTATTGCTGCAAGTTTAGTAATCGTCTCTAAAGATTTATTGTAATAAATAATGGCACTATCTAAGTTATTTTCTAAACTGAATAAATGACCTAGAATACCATTGATTGACTGATAAGTCAATAAATACTCTTGGTGATAAGGTGCATCTTCTAGTAATTGTTCTTGAATGTACTTCGCTCTAAGTGCGTATTTTTTTGCTTTTTTTCTTTCATTTAATTTTTTATAAAACTCAGCTCCTATGTTTAGTAAGCGAGGTAAGCGCTCTTTTATTATTTTTAAGTGTTTAGGGTTATCTTTTTTCTTCACTAAGGCATCTTCATAGAAGTCTAGTGCAATTTTAAAGGTTGCTCTAGCCTTATCTATTTCTTCTATTTTTTCATAAAGCATAGTTAGATTACCGAATATTTGAGCGTAATAAAGGATGTAAGTATCATAAGATTGCTTCACTAGTTTTAAACCTACTTTTGCTGCCGTTAAATAAGCTTTTTCCGCAGCATCAAGTTGTTGATAGTCAGAAAGGAGAATACCTAGTTTTGAAAAATAGATTAAGCTATCTCTTGCTGTTGTTAATTGTCCCTTTGACTCTTCATATAATTTGATGGCTCGTTTAAAGTTATTTTGTTGCCTTAAAAAATCACTATAGGCTTCTACTACATTCATGTTTTCATTATCTGCACCTATTGCAATCTCAAAGTATACCTCAGCTCTTTGATATTTCCCATCAATTTGAGCGACGTCTGCGGCAAATAATGCTTTTTGTACCAATTGACGTTTTTCATGTTCATATTTTGCTAGTCCAGCTTGATATTCATCGGTTAGTTTATTTAATGCTGCAAGGTTAGATTGTATATTTTCAATATTTTTTTGAAGCGAACTAGGATTTAAGATATTTAATGCTAAGTCTAGGTTACCTTGTCTAAGTGCGCTATCGGCTTTTATTAAA
>CAYLSF010001517.1:0-2015 GCA_964385675.1 uncultured Saprospiraceae bacterium | reverse complement strand
CTAGGCGTTTGGCTTTACGCTCCGCTTCTGGGTCATAAGAGATAATTCGCTTACAAGATTCCGCTATCTTATGCTGCATACTGGCAGATACTTTTCCCTTGAATAGTCCTTTTTGCACATTGGCAAGGGTATTGGAATTGATGCCAATATAGTCTGCTAGTAACTTCCGATTGCCTAACTGCACGATTGATTCTCGCACTAGCTGCTGTAAATGCTCTTGGTCACCACTTAGGGGATTGAGGGTAGTGCTTCCAGTAGTGAGCAATTCCCGTGTCTTTTGGTATATCCATACTTCAAAGTGGGGATTGAGCCACGCTGCAAATTTTAACGCTAATAATTCACACATCCATGTGCCTTGTTGGTTTAAACCGCCTTTTACTGTTCTAACTATTTGATTTTCAGCGATGAGGGTTTTTCCCGTATCGCCTTTCAAGGCTTGAATAAAGGATTTTGTTGATTCAAGTCGAATAAAATCATGAGGCACTTTACCGAATGCCTTAGCCATTTGAGTGGCATTAATCATTTGAGTACCGTCTCCAAAGTCAAAAGCAATTTGATTACCTTGATACTCAAAGATTTGAATTTCATTTTTACTATTATGCATATTTGTAAAATTGAAAAAGACCCAACTACTTAGAGGTGCATATCCAACCGTAGGGTATGGTTGTAGGCACTTTCGTTACCTACCCTCATATAGAAAGGTCTATATTAAAAAAAATTAAAATAAATGTTGTAGGAATTTACCCTACTTGTACTGTTGAATATGCCCTACAAATATAAGGGAATCCAGTAGAGAAAATCAAATCTTAGTCCACGAAAAAGGGAATATTAAAGAAATATTCTAGTATAAACCCAATAATATGTAAGATTATAGATACTATAATACTGTATGCAAGGAATTTCCCAATAGCTTTCATTAGCGGTTTTCGTGGGTCTTGGTTGTATCTTTGTGTCATGTGTTGAATGTTATGTGTTATAAAAAGTAATCAATTTAATTTTTTCACTTCTCTTAGGTCTGACATATTCATCACAACATAATCATCTAATTCAGATAAACCTATGTTAGAAAATTTAGTACCTTTCCGACTAAGTTTAAGTAAAATTTCACTTTCTTCACCAAAGATAAAAGGATTATCTAAAGTATATATACCTACGCATTTCATAATGTTTTTGTTGTAAATACTATCCTCTTTACTCACTTTATAATATTTACCAATTATTTGATTTTCAACATTTAAAGCTGCTAGTGCATAAATCGCTGAGTAAAGGCGAGAACTTTGATTTAAGTCTTCTAATAAATCCTCATATCCATCTATATCATATTCATCTAATATAGATACTGCTGATTCCAAAGCTAATTCTATAAGTTTTTTTAAGTTGTATTGCATATTTTTTTGTTTATAAGGTTAATCTTAATCTTTAATCCAATGTATAAACCCTAAATACTCGCATAAATCATCAAAACTTGCTATAACGTCCGTTGGGTAAGTCCATCTACCCGATTCTGTTTTTATAGAGTGTTCATGTATTGTATAATCACCGTCTCCTTTAAATGTGACCTCTACGGGTTTGTTGTTCCAACCTTTAACGGTTTTACGGTCATCTCTAGTTAAAGCCTTTAGAATCTGATGTCTTTTCTTTTCATGTGCTTCAAATGTTTCGTCAATTGCTTCGACTGCTGTAAGCGGCACATCGTATCTTTTATCCTCACTATGTTCTGCTAACTTTCGTCTAAGTGACCCCACATAGGCAATCGTAAAGAAATATTTCTCTCTAGTTAATATATGCTCACTTGCGAAGTCTCTCGGTCTTAGCATGGCTGCCAATATGGTGGCTTCTCTTTTTGATATATGTATTTTAGGCATTTTGTATGTTTTATGAAGCGGTGATAGGACGTTACCACCGCTTTAAGTTATTTTTTATTGATTTCAAACTTAGCGATTTCAGTATTCGCTTTATCTAACTTTTCTGATAATCGGCTTTTTATTTGATTTTCAAAATCTTTGACACAATTA
>CAYLSF010001516.1:0-2020 GCA_964385675.1 uncultured Saprospiraceae bacterium | reverse complement strand
CAATCTGGTTTTTATTTAAAAAGGACGTAACCTTAGAATGGCGGCAAAAATACGCCCTCGGTGGAATTTTGTTGTATGTACTTTCTACGGTTTTTATTATCTACTTGTCCTTTATTAGTATTGATCCTAAAACGTGGAATACACTTTTTTGGATTATCGTTTTATTTGCTTCTGTAAATGCAGTGACGAAGAGTTTTGTGCAAGAGAGTGGGTATCGAGCGTTGTTCTATTACACCTTAGCTGACCCTTTGACGGTGATAACCTCTAAAATATTGTATAATACGTTGTTATTGAGTTTTATATCATTATTAACGTATGGATTTTTAGCATTAATTATGGGAAATCCTGTGCGGGATTTAGGATTGTTTTTTATAACAATGGGCTTGGGTAGTTTAGGGTTTTCAATCACCTTTACCTTTATTTCGGCTATTTCTGTAAAAGCAAGTAATAGTGCTACCTTAATGGCAATATTGAGTTTTCCTGTGGTTATTCCAATTTTAACGACGTTGATAAAATTATCTGCCTCCGCATTGTTATTAATTCAAGACACTTCCTATTGGAAAGATATTGCAATACTTTTGGCGATTGATTTAATTTTGGTTTCATTGGCGATAATTTTATATCCATTGTTGTGGAGAGATTAGTTTTGGAATGGAGAATTGTGAATGGAAAGTGTTTGAGTTGAATAGAATGATTCTAAAATAAATTTGAACCCAACTTATAGCCATGAAAAAGATGTTTCTTTTATAGTGTAGAAAATCAACTACTTGAAAATTAACTAGAATATGATAAAGCACTGGTGGAAAATATTGAGTGTGTTAATTCTGCTGTATGTGATGACAGTTGGAATGCTGGCTCCTTTAGCAACAGGTATCGTGCGAGTTGATAAACTTCGGATAAATACAAATACCACTTTTGTGGTGCAAGCAGAAGGGTATAATTCACATTATCAAGCGGCTGCGGAAGGGCAAACGGCTTATTTGGTATTGGATTCCATTTATCTGATTTGTGCTAAGAATATCGAAGTTGAGAATGATAATTTTTTAAAAGCCTCTTTCGATATTCCTGAATATTTACCTTTTGAAAAAACGGAATTGGATGTAACGCTTGTGATTAATAATAGTATAGACGGAGCGTCTCTTTTGCCTGTTGCTGCTACATTGGTTCAAAAAGAACCACCAAATTTAGATTCTGTCATACAGAATTGGCAACAATGTGAGATGGTCGTAACGGATAATGGTAACTATGATTTCCCTTATCGAAACTTGCTTTCTGAAACAATTCGTAACACCTATTTTCATGTGCCGCTTTGGTTTGGTATGATGATTATACTTTTTGCTTCGATGATATACAGTATTTTATATTTACTTAAAGGAAGTGAAGACTATTTTGAATATCAGGCTAAGCTTCATAGAGAAAAGAAAACTACTTTGGGCATAGTAGGATTTATTTTTAAAATTTTGCATTGGCTGAGTAAGTGTAGTACTTTTCCTGATAGTAAATCCTTAGGGTTAGTTAGAGTAGGAACATTATTTGGAATCTTGGGATTGATTACTGGAGCACTTTGGGCGAAATATACTTGGGGCGAATATTGGAGTTTTGATATAAAACAAAATATGGCAGCAGTAGCTATGTTAATTTATCTAGCTTATTTCGTGTTGAGGGGGTCATTTGAAGATGAACAGGCTCGTGCCAGGTTGAGTGCGGTTTATAATATTTTTGCTTTTGCTACACTAATTCCATTGTTATATGTGATTCCCCGTTTAGTTGATAGTTTACATCCAGGCAATGGTGGAAACCCTGGATTTGGAGGGGAGGACTTAGATAATACTATGAGAACTATTTTTTATCCTGCTATTATTGGTTGGACATTATTTGGGGTTTGGATGGCTAATTTAAGTTTTAGAATTGATTTATTGAAAGAAAAATGGTTAGATAGAGAAGATTAATTGTAGTTTAAGAATGTCAATTCTTGATTTTAGAATTATTTATTAAAAAAGTAACATTTAAATATTTATAA
>CAYLSF010001515.1:0-2021 GCA_964385675.1 uncultured Saprospiraceae bacterium | reverse complement strand
AAACCGTCTGAGAAAACTCCGCTTTGTGGTGTGGCTTGTCAGTTATTATTACAATAGGTATTTGAAAAGAATGATATTCCAGAAGGGGTGAGCTGTTTAATTAATGGCGATTACACAGTAGGCGAAATGATGACAACAGATAAGCGAGTACCATTAGTATCGGCAACAGGCAGCACTAGAATGGGTAAAATTGTAGCCGCCACAGTAGCCGCTCGACTTGGACGAACTATTTTAGAATTAGGAGGAAATAATGCTATTATTGTTACCCCTAATGCCAATTTGGATTTAGTATTAAGAGGGGCGGTATTTGGTGCAGTAGGTACAGCAGGACAGCGTTGTACAACAACCCGTCGATTGATTATACACGAATCCGTTTATGATGCCTTGAAGGATAAATTGGTAAAGGCCTATGCTCAATTAAAAATTGGTAACCCTTTGGATTCAAACAATCATGTTGGTCCTTTAATTGATACACAAGCAGTTAAAGGGTATGAAAAAGCCATTGAAGCCGTTAAAAAAGAAGGAGGTACTATTTTAGTAAAGGGCGGCGTATTATCAGGAAAAGGTTATGAATCAGGTTGTTATGTAAAACCATGTATCGCTGAAGCTAAAAATGGTTTTGATATTGTACAGCATGAAACCTTTGCTCCTATCTTATATTTACTAAAATATTCAGATTTAGATGATGCGATTGGTCAGCAAAATGATGTGCCTCAAGGGTTATCTTCGGCTATCATGACGGATAGCTTACAGGAAGCTGAGCAGTTTTTATCCGTATTAGGTTCAGATTGTGGTATTGCCAATGTAAATATAGGTACTTCAGGTGCAGAAATAGGTGGTGCATTTGGTGGAGAAAAAGAAACCGGTGGTGGTAGAGAATCGGGTTCAGATGCTTGGAAAGCTTATATGAGACGTCAGACCAACACAATTAATTATGGTAAGCAATTGCCATTAGCACAAGGGATTAAATTTGATTTTTGATAGTATTCAACACACGGAGTAGTCCAACTCCTACTCCGTGTTTGATAAAATTCTGCTTTTGCCTTCCCGATAGGCATCGGGATTAAGTTGTTTTAAAGTTGTGTTGATTCTTAAACAACAACAATAAATTAGATTAAAATAGTAATAAACTTTTAAACTGCTTAACTCTTTTGTAGTCTGATAAACTTGTCTAAAAAAAGATAATTCATTAGCTCAACTTACTTTGCAATAAATTGATAATTAACTCTTTATCTTGCAAGATTTTATCTTTCAATTTTAATTCATTTTTCAAATTTACTATTTGCTGTTCCAAAATTTGGACTTTAGCATCATAGTCATTTGAACCGTAGTAAACCGATCCTTCCGATACTTCAAGTTGACCTGATTCCCTCGCTTCTTTAAGTTTGAGTTGCGTGTTGATGTCATCTAATGTCAACTTTTTCTCATATAGATCATTAATTGTGATATTCGTCATTTTGGATAGAGCCAACATAAAAGCCAAACGAGGTTCGGAACGTCCCTCCTCATAAGAGCCTATATTATGTCGCTTTTTGCCTAATAATTTAGCAAAACTCTCTTGGTTGTATCCTAAAATTTTACGAATAAGCGTTAAATTTTCTGGAAATGGAGACATAATTAAAAATAAATAAGTATTGTTGTTGCTTTAGACTAAAATTAATAGTAATATTGTTCGTTTAATATTTGCCAATATAGGTATTTTAATCACAAACACAAAGACTTGAAGAGGGGAAGTCTATAATTATTCACTCACTATGAATCAGTTATGCAAGATTAAAACCTTTAATAATTCATTATTTTAGAACTGATTTTTTTGTTATTTTTTGCACCAAAGTGTTAAATTTTAAGCTAAACTTCCCTTTTAAACGTCCAAATTGTATACTTTCCTAAAGCAACTTAATCAATAACAAGCCAATTATTCAGTTGATCTGACAACCTTGATCATCAGATAATTTTCAAATAAATTCCACAGGGATTTGTTCAAAAAACCAATTAATATTTTTGAAAAAAGAGAAATTTAT
>CAYLSF010001514.1:0-2026 GCA_964385675.1 uncultured Saprospiraceae bacterium | reverse complement strand
TAAATGTATTAAACAACATTAGCACATCTAATTTTTTCTTACAATTTTGAGTCTCATCAGTGTCACTAAATATTGTTTATGTAAGGTTATATGAATACAAAAAATTATCTAATACTCCTACTATTTTACGCTTACTTATTCATAGCTATTCCTTTGAATGCTAATGGAATAGACTCATTGAGTAATGATGCTATAGCAATGAGTAAGCCCGTTGAGGAGTTACTAAAATTAGCCAAAAAGAATACCCATCAAAACTTTCCTTTAGCTATAAAATATACAGAAATTGCAGCAGAAAAGGCTTTAACAAAAGGTAATATTGAGCAGATATTTGATTCAAGAAAGCAGGCAGGATTGATTTATGAGTTTAATAATCAATTGGATAATGCTTTAATTCAATACAAGAATGCCTTAGAAATGGCTAATAAAGCCGATGATGATGAGCTTAGATTGAAAATTTACACAGATATTGCAATTGTACATCGGCGACTGACAAATTATAAAGAATGCGAATATTATCATACAGAATCACTCAGACTATCAGAAGCAAAAGGAAATCAAAAAGGTATTGAGAATAGCTATTATGGTTTGGCTACACTATATAAGAACTTAGGGTTATATGAAAAGGCAGTTTCTTATTATTATAAAGTGGTAGAAACCACCAAAGCACGAGGTGATATAGGCAGAACCGTCAATACATTACAGTATGTTGCTAGTACCTATGCCGAAGCTGGTCAACTCGAAGCAGCTTTAAAAACGATACAAGAAACGCATGCTTCTGCACAAACCATCAATGATAGTATCATTATAGGTGTTGTTTTGTTTGATTATGGCAAAATTTTAGGGTTGTTAGGGCAGGACGATATGGCTCTGGATAAATATCAAGCCTCTTTAAAATTATTTGAAGGCTTGAAACATTACCCTTTAATGTCAAGAAGTCTTTTTTACATTGCCGATACTTACCGAAAACTCAAAGAATACGATCTATCTGGTCAGTTTTTTGAAAAATGTCAATCTTATGCCCGATACATGTCTATCAAAAGTGTTTCGGATTTAAACCTTAGGAAGGGTCATTTATTTTTGGAGCAAGAGCGATATGTATTTGCTCGTAAATATTTTGAAAAAAGTTTGGAGCTTTCTGAAAAACACTTATTCAAAAAACTATGTCAAGATGGTCATTATGGAATGTATGAATTGTGTTATGCAGAAGGACATATAGAAGAAGCACTCAAGCATTTAGAAGCTTATAACGTTGTGAAAGATTCATTAATGATGGACGAGCAGCGTAAAAAAGTAGCAGAATTACAGTATAAATATGACTCTATTGAGCAAAAAAGTGCCTTAAAATCAATGGAACTAGAAAGGAATCAACTATTTCTATTTGGGACAATATTTATTGCATTATTAATTGGGCTATTTTTCATGTATATTATATGGACAAAGAGTAAAAATAATCAAGCTTTAGTTCAAAAAAATGATGAGATTAAGCAAAAAAATGTCAAACTCAAAGAGTCCAATGAAGTACTACATCAATTTACTTATGTAGTAGCACATGATTTAAAAGAGCCTGTTAGAAACATTGGAAGTTTTACAAGTTTGCTCAAGAGAAGGTATGGAAAAGATATGACAGATGAAGCTAAAGATTATATGCAGTTCATCACAAAAGGGGCAAATAAAATGAATCATTTGTTAAATGACCTAGTTGCCTATACAGAAGTGTCTATTCAACCTGCTCAATATGAAATTGCTGATACTAAAAATGCCTTAAAAGTTGCACAACAAAATATTCAATTAGCACTATCAAATCATAATGGTCAATTGATTTATGATAATACGCACCTTCATAATTTTAATATGGATGAAGAACATCTCGTATTAGTGTTACAGCAATTGATAAACAATGGATTGACCTTTAACAATTCAACACCCCCTACCGTACGCATTCAAACTGAAGATAAAGGCAATATGATACAGCTTAAAGTATCAGATAATGGTATCGGCTTGGAGAATCAATATAATGATAGAATTT
>CAYLSF010001513.1:0-2028 GCA_964385675.1 uncultured Saprospiraceae bacterium | reverse complement strand
GGTCATTTTTAAAGTCAATTTTGGAGGGGAAAACGACCTTTTTTCAAAAAACTTCATAATAGCTTTTATCTGTTTAGCTCTTACAATACTAAAATTATTCTTTACAGATTTACTACAGTTGATCTTTTTCTACACAGCGTACAATTTTATCGTACACTCGTTCTAGTTTAATCCAGAACATTCCATTCTTACTTGTATTCACGAATTGTACAATCACTGCATCCATATCACTATGGTAGCGTGCAATACTGCAATAGCCAGGTAACCAGCCTGTATGTTCGTATTCGTAAACTGAAGAATAAATAGTCTGTTCTTTTTCCGTAAGTAATGTACCGTCAATCAGTGCCCTTAAAAATGTACCAACATCTTCTGCGGTAGCTACCATATTGCCTCCTGGCAATGGAAAATTCCATGATCTTACATCAGGATTCCAATCAACTATATAGCCGCTCATTATCTTGTTTGTGTCAGCTTCACTCGGCGCATTGTATGTATTGACTAAGCCAAGAGGATTTAAGATTTCAGTTTGAATATAGTTTTGGTGAGAATAATTCAATGTTCTATCCATGATTTCGGCTAATAATAGATAGTTGGAGTTTGAATAACCATATTTCTTATTGGGTTTGAACTTAGCTTCTTTATTATAAATTCTTGCCATAAAGGACATATAATCATCAAAGTCTTCTCCTGCGACTTCAGGTTCACTAGACCAATCTAATATACCGCTGCGATGTTGCAACATCATTGTTAATGTAATTTCATCCGCATATTTAATTTTACCCTCTACCTCTGGCAATAAGTCAGATAGTTTAGCATCTAACGACAATTGATCGCTGGCAACTAATTTGGTAGCAGCTGCGGCAAGATAAAGTTTACTAATACTTGCAATTTTGAAAAGTGAATATGGATCAGCAGGTGTTGCATTTTCTCTATTGTTGTATCCAGCACTATAAAAAGAGGACTCTCCAGCCTTGTTTACATAAACAATCATTCCATCGTATCCTTGTTCTACTGCTTTATCCATTTCTTCTTGAACGGAGCTAGGTATATAAAAAATAGCTTTATTACAACCTGTCAAAAATATGATAGTCAAAAGAACGACACCTAAGCTTTTTGTTCTTGTCCTTAATCCTAAATTATTCATTTCGTTTAGTTACTTTAGTTTTTTTGTTCTGAAGTTTTGCAAATAACTTACTAAATGCAGCGGTATTTTAATTTAAAATTGCTATAGACTAAAAATCAGCATTTTAAGAACCAGCAGAATCCAAGTTTTTAATCATTTCGATAAATTTCACTTTTCCGATTTTTCCAGTAGCGTAATCAATAACTTCTCCTTGATGATCTGTGAATATCGTTATTGGTGTAAAACCAGCATTGTAACGCTTTACTATATCTTGTGCATTAGGATCATCGACATCAATAATGACAGGCACAACACTTGAATTGATCATCTTCGCGACTTCTTTATCTGCAAAAACTTCTCGCTTCATAATTCGACATGGTGAACACCATTCACCAGTGAAAAATAGTAAGATTTCTTTATTAGAATTGCTAGCAAGTTCTTGCGCTTCAACCATATCATCAGCCCAAACCACGTCATTAGAAGGTGCGTAAAATGAATACCAAGCATAAGCAAGAGAACCAACAAGGAAACTAAGCCAAAAGAATTTCCAAAATGGATGAGACTTTGTTTTCTCAGTCTTTGGCGAGTTATTATTTGAATTTACTGACGATTCATCTGCATTTTCCATAGCTTATATTATATTTTAATGTTAGTACTGAAACTCAATTGTAACAGCGATATGATTATGTATCAAAAAGATACCAAACAAAAATATGGTAATCACAAGAAAACATATCGACATTTCTTACGATTACCACATTTTAATCGACTAAAGTATAATATTTGCTATAAAAGCCTATTTAGATATTGATTTGAAATTTAATTTTGTTTTTCGTTTAAAAACCTATTTAGTTCGACAATCTAATGATATTACTCGACGCTAGTCTAGTCACTACTTCATTTCA
>CAYLSF010001512.1:0-2030 GCA_964385675.1 uncultured Saprospiraceae bacterium | reverse complement strand
ACTCTATATTCATTGACCAATTCATAAAAATTCTTTTGGTAGCTATTATTCAAGACCCAGGAGAGTTTGTTGTTGGTGGTATTTATTTCCTTAGCCAAAATGGACAAACTTAATTCTGCACGTCGGTAACCTTTATTTTCTGCAAAAAAGGTATCCACTAAATTTTTAATCCTCTGTATCTCTTTTTCGTCAAACTTACGCTGCGTTTTGAGTCCATTTTTCGGCTTGGAAGGATATGGGATTTTAAATATTTCCGGATGTTTTAGATTATAAAAACTCACAATATAGATCTGCACGCCAAAAATTAAACAGGAAATGTCATAGATTAATGACCGTTCTATCGAGCTGAACATATCGAACAGCTCAAAAATTCCCAATAGCCAAAACAGCATATATATGGCTAAACAAAAGAGCGTTACCTCTATGTATCTTATGCTACTTGGGTGAAAGGATAATTCTTTAGATTCATTCTGCTTGTAGTAACTGAAAAGGCGATAGGATTTGACAAGATAGGCGGTGATAAATAGGAAAAATACAATTTCAACACTTAAATATAGGGTAGAGTGGTAATGACTTAAGTTGTCTATTGAATCATAATGGTAAATGTGGAAAAAGCCATAGATCAAATAAAAAATGGCTGGTAAATAATGATGATAGCTTAAGTGGTACCTAGCGTTTTCATAAAACAATAATCGCCTCAGGTAGGTGTAAATAAAGGGGCCTATAAGAAGGTAAAACACATTATTTAGATATCCATATTTCTCGATAATATAACCACTAAGCTCATCATTTATAAACCTCTCGAGCAAATAAAAACAATAAATAGCCAATAAGAATTGTATCATTCTATTAGTACCCGTATTCTTTTTAGGGATATACTGTATTGCAAAAATGAGGAAGATACACTGCCCTATAATCAGGATCAGGAAAAACTCATATAATGATATTTGCATTCACTAAAGATTTAAATTTAAAGGTATGGTTAGAGTTTATGTCAGTTATTTTCGTATGGAGCTGAATAATCTTTTTCATCAGCTCTACGTCACGTGCTCACCTTAATAGCTAAGGCTATTAGGCTCCGCGCGTTTCTTGATCTGATAAAAAATCTTTATCCATTCCATATACAAAAATAACTGACATAAACTCTGTTTATTTAAGCGAATAAGCTGGCATTTTACTTTCTGTCAAGCACTTACATAAACTCTAGTGTATTAAAATAGTCTCAAGCTACACTTTAGGACACTTTCCATCGTAAGAGAACACCAATTTCAAGATAAAAGAGCGTCTTTTGAAAAAAATGTAGAAAACATGAGTGAATATCACAGATCACTTTTTTTAATTATTGCCCTATTTTTTACAGTTACTCTTTCGCTTGATGCACAATCCGAATCCATAAAATTTGTAGATTACGCAGGTTTCTGGAAAGGGGACAAACCAGAAGGTAATCCATTTGAAATTACCGTTACCCTAACTGATTTAGAATCTTCAAAGGCTTCCATCATTTTATCGAATGAAAAAGAACTGTTTCGTCAATCATTTACCTCAAAAGACAACTTGCACGTTCAACTTGATGATAAGTTATTGTTTGAAGGTATTGTAGACAAGAATAATGCTCAAATTGATGGTTTTATAAAGCTTGGCTCTAACTTTTATCCTATTCAACTTCATAAAAATGGTAACCATTACCAAGGGAAATGGAAGCTCTCTGCTAGTCACTATTTGCAGGCAGAATCATTGTATCTAGAAATTAGGAAGATAGAGGAGCCTAATCAGGTATTTCCTGCCTATCCACTTCTGGGAACCTATTGGGTAGACGATTTCAAAGTAGATGAAAACAAAATTTCATTTGTAGATTATAAAACCGGTTTACTCTTTAAAGGAGAACTGCAACAATCCGAGATTACTCTGAGTGTGTATTTAGGTGCTATAGAGTTAAGTAAAATATTGTATAAAAAAGTAGATAAGAAAGAAAAAGGAACTTTAGTAAAGGTGACGGATGGCATGGCGTATGCCGAAAACAAACTTTTTCT
>CAYLSF010001511.1:0-2031 GCA_964385675.1 uncultured Saprospiraceae bacterium | reverse complement strand
AAATCTTGAGAACTAATCACTAATCTAAGTTTCAATGTTACGAGGCCATTGATTGATAAGTGGTGAGTCCTTGTCATAATGGTTAATAAAGATTTGCATCCTTTTTCTCAGTTTTTTTGCTGCATCATTGACATATTCATTCGGATCTTTTGTAGGATCTACATCAGGTCGCTCATAATACATGGAATAGTCCGCAATTTCATCTTTATATCTATTTTCTACAATTTCTTCTACGGTACTTTCCGTATCTCCTGTTCCCCTTGCCTTGGATTCTTCTACTTCTTTTTGAGGAAATGGTAAATCACTATCAATTCCATCTATCGGTATTAAAGACTCATAAGGCGAGCTATAAATGAACGTAAAGTAAAATGTATTCATCTGACCTATTGTACCCGTTCTAGGTAAATAGGTTAATAGTTGTTTTGTCGTTAATTTATCAGAAGGTTTTGGAATATGCGTTCGTTGTAAACATGGTGGAAAGTTTGCTAAAAATGATAACGCAGGATTTGCAGCACGATTCAATCGAGAGTTACCATGTACAATGATTTTATAGACCGTACTAGTTAACAAATTGGTTAATGCTTTTCTATTATTGATAGAAGCAGGTAGATTAACTAAATTTCCTCCTTTTGTACTTCTGGCGTATTTAATCCATTTTTGTAAGTCTTTATCATTTTTAACCTTTTCGTCTGTAGGATAAAAAGCAATAACGAAATCTTCCACGTAATACTCAACTGACTTCCAGATATCCATTGTACGCCTTACGACTTTGTATTTATTCCATGGTTTATCTTTTTCTGTGGTAAAATCATCCTCCATGATGCCCAAGGTCTTCAATTTCACAGGCGGATCATCTGCGAAGAACGAATGTAATGGTGCGTAATCATTCATCGCTTGTAGAAATTGCTCTCCTGTGATAATAGAGGTTGGTGGTGCTATTAATTTCCAAAGAACCAGTAAAATGTCATCAAATGCAATGAGGTAATGCGAATGAGGCTCTAATAGTGTATAAATCGGATGTCCTTTTGGTAATTTTTTATATAATGATAACTGCATCGCAGCACTTAAAATATGCCAATTGTAAACATGACCATACCAAATACCATACACTGTAATGCTCACTTTTACAGCTTGCATAGCATATAACCATGCACTGCCTGTACAAGTATTGTTGGTGCTATTGTAAAATTGTCCTTCCTCATTAAAGTTATCTGCATCCTTGATACCATTTACCCAAATTGCAATAGGCAATAGATTTTTGGTTTCTTTATCTTGCTGTAGTAATGTTAACGTTGCAGGAGTAAATCGAATCGCTTCTCCATTAGCTGGTTTTTGAGGTTTTAATTTATCAAAAAACATTAAATCAATAACATATAATTCTTTCTGCTCAATCATATCATCTAGCTCATCAAACCAATGTGCTTCAATGTGTTTTTTAACATCGGCCTTATTTCCCTTTGTCACCTTTTTAGCAATTAAAAGATTGTATGCCATACCATATTCTGATATTAATGGCCAAAATTCCTTAGTTGCAGTATTTGGGTTTGTTAGCGTTTCAGAAAAAGCATCTAAAAAACCATTTTTCACATTTTCATTATAGACATTTCCAGCACTTGTCCACGACATCGCAAATTGCTTTGGATCTGTGATGATGGTATTGGTAATATCTTCAATGCTTCCAGTTTTAATCATGGTATCCTGCTCGCCAAAAATCTTTTTGACATTTCCTGTCAGCATTGATTTACCAACTTCAAACGCTAGTTGACGAGGAGTAACATCATGACGAGTACGAATATCAGTTCCATTTTGGTGGGCTTGTTTGTAATCCTTTCCAAAACCAAACATTAAGTTATAAGCAGTAACTTCTTGTTCTACACCATTAATTTTCACATAATATTCTTTATCGCAACCTAGCATGGCTTGGCTTGTCTCCTTTTTTCGGCTAAATAATGAAATTAAAGAAGAAGCCACTTCACCAATATTGACAGGAACAGCAGGAATATCATTTAATTTCCAAAGTGTACGAACAGG
>CAYLSF010001510.1:0-2031 GCA_964385675.1 uncultured Saprospiraceae bacterium | reverse complement strand
CTGCCCCTTTTTTTACCCCACCTGTAGGTTGTAGATAAGCACCAACTACGGCTATATCACCATCAATAGCAACAGAATATCCAAAATAGCGTTCTGTTCCTCGTTCAGTTACAGGTTGATGTACCAGTTTTTGTCCTACCGTCCAGTTATTACTATTAGCAGAGGTTTCTTCATAGATATAAGCCGCTCCACAGTTTGTAAAAGGAGATAACCCTGCAATATCTCTTTTTTCCCTATCCGTTCCCACTATAATTCTGCCATTTACATCTACCTCTATCGAACGTCCAAAAGTTTGATTAGGTGTGCGATCGGGGGCAACCAATTTAGAAACCATCGTCCAAGCATTCCCAACTAATCGGAAAACATATACGGCTCCTGCATTATTCATGTGTACCCCATTTGCATCTTCATCTTCTCCAGTAGCAGATACTAATACATATCGACCATTAACGGCTACATCCCATCCAAAATTATCGCTATTAGAACGGTCGGGAGAAACTATTTTTTGAAAAAAGACCCATTGATTACCGACTAACCTATACATATACGCTGCTCCTGCTTTGGTAATCGGACGGCCACCATCATTAGCATCTTCTTTTTCGTTAGGAGCTCCTACAATAGCCCAGTTGCCAGAAATATCGACAGAATGACCAAACCAAGCAGATTTACGACGTTCAGTTGCTGTGATTTTTATCATCTGATTCCAATTGCCACCCACATTTTCATAAATATAAGCTGCTCCTGCTCGTTGATTTGCATTTCTACGCTGATTGTCATCATAGTAAGCTCCTGCAATGGCATAGTTGCCAGAAATAGCTACATCATTTCCTAGTTGATCTGCAAAATCTACATCTCCTGCGGGAATACGTTGTGCAAATAATCCCGTTGTTAATAAGACTAGACATAAAGCCAATAGTCCATTTAATCGTGTTGTTCTCATTTTTTTTGTTTTAAATGAATAATTAAAAATTGTTTAAATTGATACTACAAATTTGAGGTGTTTTTGAAGGGATTGCTTCACCTCATAGGTGGGTTTTATATCCCCTTTTGGGGGGATATTCAAAAAAAATAGGTTTGTGACGCAAAAAATAAGTACCCATTAAGGCTATACGGTTATTTTTGATAGCTATTAGAAAACGGTAGATAATGGGTATTTGGGTTAAGTTGACTATTGGAGTTGAACTGCCAATAATTAATTTTGATTTCAGGGGGCAATTTTTTTGACTTCAACCATATCTAAAAATCGAATAAGTTTTGGATGAATATATACTATAGCTTTTTGATATGTAAACCAATCTCCTTTTTCTATTTCTGGAAAGGGGGCATATTTTCCTGATTGCTTAGGGTATTCTATAGTGAAAGTGTTACTCACTAGCTGTTTTTCATCAATTGTTCCTTCTACACTAAAAACTGTAAGGTATTTCGATTTTCTTAGTTTTATCGTGTCTAATTTCGTCAATTTTCCATCAATTGCTTGTCCCGTTTCTTCTCGAAATTCTCTAATAGCAGCCGCTTCTTCGGTTTCATTTTTCTCAATAATTCCTTTTGGAATCGTCCAAATCCCCTTATCTAAATTTCTATAAAAAGGTCCTCCAGGACGTACCAAAAAGTATTCGATTACCTTGTCTCTTTTTCTAAATAACAAAATACCACTGCTCCTTTTCATAAAGATTACAAATCATTTTTTAAATCAGATATTAGATTGCTCATAATGCAACTGTACCAAACCCGTCTCAAACGGCTTAACAGACTTTAGTTGAAGTTTACGACTATTGATTCCACCTACAAAAAGAGGTTTCCCATCTCCTAGTACAATTGGGATAATCGAAATAATATATTCATCAATTAAGTCCTGTTCCATCAAAAGTTTTACGATTTGTCCACCACCATCACAATAGATATTTTTTCCTTGTTGACTTCTAAGTTTAGCCACTAAATCTTCTATTTTGCCATTATAAAATCTTACGCCATCCTCTCGCGCACCTTCTCGTCGACTTATGCCCTAACACTCCACCTCCTCCCCTCGCGGCA
>CAYLSF010001509.1:0-2032 GCA_964385675.1 uncultured Saprospiraceae bacterium | reverse complement strand
ATATCCATCAAAACTAATCAAACCGAGATTGGTTCCCAACCATAGTCTGCCTTTTGAATCCTCTGTCATACAATAGATATTATGAGTGGGTAAGCCATCTTCTTTTGTCCAATGTTGTACTTTAAAAGTAAATTCATTGACTATATTTTGTCCTATACCACTATATGGAATGAATAAGGCAATTGCTATCATTGATTGAGCAATGCATTTATAAGTACTGATTCTGCCTAGCATTAGCTATCTGGTGTTTTGTAAATCAAAGTAGGTGTAGTTCTTTATAGACGTACTCGCTTATAAGAGTAACTTTTTTATTTTAAACCTAAAATCCGCAAGTTCTATTTTTGTTATTGCACTACCTCATTTTTAGCGCGTCACAAGGTAGGTTTATGCAAAACAACTTACTTATTAGGCCCCTACTTCACCTATTCTTGGCTTTCTCTTTCTTATGGACTCTAAATTTTTATCATTTTTTCGCCGAGTTGAATTTTATCCCTATCATTAACACGAAAATATTGAACTTATATCAATTTTCTGAATTGCGTCCCCATAAGTATGAGTCCCTTCCTTTATTGTATACTCAATTGTACTTAAAGAAATGCTCTTTTTATCGTGTTTTCATATCAATATCCCTGTTAAGGCGAATAATCTGACTTGTTTAAGCGAAAAAACCTAACATTGGAACTTTTCATAGTCTTTATGAGTAAAAAGTTGTAAATACCACTTTCTCCCAGACTTTACCCATCTTGCAGGAACGATAACAAAACCTACAATAAATGTTTTAAGTCTAAAAGATAGCTCCACAAATGAAAACATCTTGGCTAATCGCTGTTTTAAATAGGTAAATAGGTGTAAACAAATCGCAGTAACTATCATAAAAACGGTATTTTCCTCCAAAAAAGAAAATGGCATATGTTTCCAGTTAAAATCATTATTGAGAACGTCAAAAACTCTTTCTTCTGCTCCTCTAGCATTATAAAACGTAATGACTTGTGGGCTAGGCATGTGCCAATCATTGGTAATAATGCCTTGATACCGATACTGACCTTGTACAAAACCATCTTTGGTTTGATTTTTTGCATTTTTTTTGGGGTGTCTATAGACTACTATTCTATAAGTTTTGCCCCAGAGAGGATAATAAATCGAAGCCACTTCATATTGCTGTACTCCTATTTGAATTGGATACCATTGTTCAGACCCTAGACTTTTAACCTGCTGTTTGAAACTTTGGGAATTTTGCATCCGAATATAAAAATAGGTGGTATTTTCCTCTATAATTTCAAATGCTTCTTGCTGATAAGCAGCTCGGTCAGAGCGAAATTGATAAATACTCACGCCTCTATCATTACAAATTTTAAACATACGAGATAGTGTATCGGCTAAGTCATACTTAGCAGGTGAGTTCCCATTACGCCCTTCTATATAGATGGCTAACTCTCCTATCATACCAACCCCAGGTTGGTAGCCGTTTACCTGTTTATAGGTTTTTTTGCTGTCGTATTTTTCATTCGGTGTGACCACATTGTCATAATCTAAAATATTAGGGGCTGTAGGTTGAATTAATTTGAGAAATAGTCCTAAATCTAATAACAAATGATTGAGTTTTAAATTAATATTAAATTCGTGAACCACACCGCTTTCACTTTGATGAACAGTACTTTGAGTGGACAGGGATTTTAAAACATTACCTAACGTATCAGGAGAAGGTACTTTCGTATTGGGTATTAGTTCCAAATAGCATTTTAAATGCTTAATATCCTCTAGATGGCTACCACCACATAAGATTAAGTCATTCAAAGCTAGAAAAACATCGCTATAGCTGTAGGTGGCCTGCGAAGGCCGTTCCCCTAAGTAGTCGTCTATAAAAGCCGCTATCCCTATACTTTCAAAAAGACTATGTACTAAATTTAACCCACCATAAGGAGTAAACAATGGTGGTTTTTTTATAATTTTGAATTGCATTTTATTATGAATTTTAGATTCAAATCTAAAAAACATAATAACTGGGGAGTAAGGAAATTTTAAGGAATTATTA
>CAYLSF010001508.1:0-2032 GCA_964385675.1 uncultured Saprospiraceae bacterium | reverse complement strand
ATATCAATAATCATTCATATTGTTTGTATTACATTACTCTTAAAACATAGTAATATCAAAACAACAATCCAAATCGAATATTAATACGATTATACGTTACATCGTCTCTAAAGCGACCTTGAAAATTATCAAATTCAAAAGTTGCTTTTTGATAAATATAACCAACATCCATGACAAAGGAAGTCTTGACTTTAGAAGGAAAACGCACCCCAATTCGAGGATTAATAAAAATACCTCCTGAGGCATCTGTCATATTAATAAAATCACTTCCGCGAGTAACTGTAGCTAAACTGTAACCAATTCCAATATTATAGTAGGGGGATACTGGATTATCTAATAAAAATCCTTTCACTTCTGCAAAGATGGGGAATAAATTACGTACATCATCGTCTATGTAAGAATCTGAGCCTACACCTAAACCGACTCCCAAGAAACGATTAAAATGATACCCTGCACTAAATTGAGCCGACCCTCCAAAAGCAAAATCTCCAAACTGCCCAGAACCAGGCATCATCCCTAACATGATATTGAAGTATTTACCTTCATTTTTATATTGATAGCCATGATCGGGTTCTCCGTTTTCATCTAAAGGGCCAGGTTCATAAACCACCTCGTCCTTATTTTTCATAATCGATGGTTTTCTAGCCTTATTCCGTTTAATTTTCTCTCGCTTTATGGTCAAGATTTCTTCACGGGCATAGACTAAAAGGCTACCACCTAATATTTCAATTTTTACAGATTGCTCTGTATTTTCTACTATCTTTCCTCTTATCACACCACCATTAATAAGATAAATAACATCTTCATGAGTAGTAGATTGCTGAGAAAAACCAAATGTAGTGAAGCCAAAAAGGGCAATTAACATGATGAGCTGTTTCATATTTTTTGTTGTCGGTTATTGGTTATCAGTTATTGGTTGTCGGTTAAGTGATTTACAAACCAAATAACCGACAACTAATAATTAACAACCTCTAAAGAACAGGAATTTTACTTAATAATACTAAATCACTTGGGTCACTATTATCATACTGATAAAATCCATCGCTTCCAATAACTAGTAATATATTATTTTCTAAAGCAATAACATCATAAGTATGCATATCTTCTAAATGTTCTAATTCATCAATATCATCCGTATTAGCTACATTAAATGTTTTCAATCCATGTTCCCCCTCGCAAAGATATAAATGCTCCGAACTAGTAACAGCTAATCCATGAGGATTATCCATTTGATAGGTTCTTTGCAATATAGGATTGGTTATATCTGCTACATTTACGACATCCAGTTGATTTGTAAATCCATCACAAAAAGTACCAGAACGCAGTGTTATGAAAGCAATATCATCTTTTACGACCACAGGATCACAAGCATTCCAATGTCCAAAAACAGAAGCATAAGCAGGTGCAGAAGGAACAGTATTATCAAAAATATACATTCCATTACTAGCCCCTATAAACAAGTTATCTTCATAAGGAAAAATAGTTTCTATATTCCAACCCACTTCCACTTCATTAACCTTAGTTGGCGTATTCACATCTTGAATATCAAATACATTCAAGTTAGCATTGTCTATCGCATATAAGTAATCCCCTACAATGGTGAATCTAGCCATTGAACCACCTTGTCCTGTTTGACCTTGACTAATTGCACTTTCTGCTCCAGCAGTTGATGAAAATACCATATCATTTTGTAGGAAACCAATATTTCTATCAAAAAAGATATTACCAAATTCATCGCAAGAAACGACTTCTGTTACCAATTCCTCTTCAAAATAGACGATAGTTCCTCTTGTAGGATCTTCTCCTTCGGCAGGTAAAACATTTTCAGCACGATTTACTAAAGTTGCATTCATTGGATCTGAAATATCAATTGCTAAAACATCTAAGTAAGAATCCACATAAAGAATATCGCTTTTTACTGCCATATCAATATTACCTGGAATATTAATAAAACCAATGGATACAGGTGCAGAGGGATTTGCATTATCAATAATATGAACTCCTTTTCTCAACTCATTGATTAATATATAAT
>CAYLSF010001507.1:0-2035 GCA_964385675.1 uncultured Saprospiraceae bacterium | reverse complement strand
TTGTGGACAATACGACATTTCGTAAAAAAGATTCGTGTATATTTGGAAAATGATATACAAAATTGGAAACATTGAGTTTTTACTAAAAAAATTGACGGAATTAGATTAGTGGCTCTTAGTTTTAAAATTACTATTCAAAGTAATCAGTTGCCGATGAACCTCTAAAACTTGTTGAATCAAAGATTTTGAACCATCATTATAAATTATAAAATCAGCTAATTCCATCTTTTTTTCATCAGGAAGTTGCTTATCTATTCTAGCTTCTACTTCTTGTCTTGTGACGCTATCTCGCTGTAAAACCCGTTGAATTCGCATTTCTTTTGGAGCAAAAACGGTAATCATTTTATCCATCAATTTATAGCCGCCTGTTTCAAAGTGTAGGGCAGCTTCTTTTAAAATATAGGGGTGACCTACTTGCTGATTTGCCCAATTTTGTGTGTCTTTTCTTACAGCAGGATGTACCAATCCATTCAATTGATTTAATAGACTTCTATCGTTAAATGCCAATTTTGCAATATGTGAGCGATTTAAACTACCATCTTCCAAATAGGCGTCATCACCAAAAACATTTTTAATATCTTCTATTAATTTGGCGTCAGTTACCATCAAGAACTTTGCTCGATCATCCGCATAATAAATTGGGATACCCAAAGTTTCAAATATTTTACAGACAGTAGTTTTACCACTGCCTATTCCTCCTGTAATGCCTATATTTAACATATTAAAGTGTAGTGAATAAAGAAGCGAAAATTAACTTGTTCGCTGTTCTCTATTCTGTTAAAACATCTAACTTTTTATACCTAAAGAAACCAATACTATCTCTAGAAAGTTTGATTTGATTGAATTTCAAATATTCTGGATAATGGATAATTTTGAGTGGTATTGCTTTGGACAAACTATCTAAATTCTTAGCATTTGCCATAATACTAAAACTATTGGTTTCTAAGTCCTCAAAACGACTGATACCTATCACGCTTGTCACCGTAACCCATGCAGGATTTGGAATCAAACTATCTTTAGCATTGATGATTTGTACGGGTACTTGTACTGCTTTTTCTGTAAACTGTTCCACATTGGCATTATAATTTACCGTCTTAGGGGTAAAGTTTATCTGTGTATTTGCAAAAGGCTTTACATTAATTTTTCCAAAAGCATCTGCATTCAAATTCTTGATAACTAAGGGCTGAGTTAAACCTTTTTCAATATTTCTCAACGCAGAACTCGGCCCCGAAATCATTATTCTGTTGGGTAACAATTGCACATTTCCAGCCAGTTGATATTGTGGGATTGTCGTAACCCTTTGAACCAATTGTAATTCTACTTCTTTACGAGCGGGTTTATCCAATTCCAAATTCAATTCGGCTGGGTTAATACTTTCAATACTAATAGCCGAGGATAGTTGAGCCTTTACAGCAGCTCGTAAATCTTCATTGGTGATAATTTGTTGGGTAGCAGTATCTAAGCGAAATTCAAGTTGTCTAGGTTGACCAGATAAATAGCGATAAAATAAATCCCAACCTTCACTTTTCAAAGAGACATTAAGAGAACTTGGAGGCGGTGTAGTTAAGATTTTACCTCTAGGAACCTTATACTTTACATCAACATGAATATGTGTTTCGTAGGATTGAGACAACTTTGTAAATAGCCAAAAAACAAGGGCAATACACATGCACAGCACGAGTATTGCCCTATCAGATTCATAAAATTCTTTAAAATTAATCGTTGGCTTCGGAATCATCCTCCAAACGTTGTGTCATATCTTTTGAGATGGAATCTTTTTCCACTCTAATATAATTATTCTTAGCAATTTCTAATGTTACGATATTCTCCTTTATGGTACTCACTTTTCCATGAATACCACCTGCTGTAATCACCCTATCGCCTTTTTGCAAATCATCCAAGAAGGATTGTTGTTCCTTCATTTTCTTATTTTGCGGACGAATCATAAAGAAGTAGAATACAACAAAGATCATCCCAAATAGAAAAAGGGTTACCATGTCTTGCCCTTGACTTTGTAAAAATAAAACTTGTTCAA
>CAYLSF010001506.1:0-2036 GCA_964385675.1 uncultured Saprospiraceae bacterium | reverse complement strand
ATTTTTTGAAAAAGACGTTTCAAATTATTTATAATTTAACCAATCCACATTATTGGTTTTTCTTACCATCGGCTTATGCTGCTGCCCTAAATGACGAAGGTTTTCCAACTTATGCAGAACATCAAGTTAGTCACAAAACACTTTTAGACTACACGTCTTCTCCTACTTCCATTGAACTTAAATTATTCAAAATAATAGATATCTTACAAGTCAGTAACTTGGAGCAAAAGTTTAATTCTAAAACGAAAAAGCGAAAAAAAACCCTTAAACAACTATTAGAAGATGAGGTTTTAAGAAAACAAATCATCCGATTTGTGCAGCAACGATTGAATCAATTTTTAACTTTAGTTACAGAAAATAACCTACCGTTTTGTTTAGAATTAAGGCGTAAAGATTGGATTGCCAATAAACAAGTATTGTGGGAAAATCGAAATATTATTCCAAACCTTCATTTTGATAAAAAATCAGAAGGGGTTCATTATCAATTGAATTTAACGGAAGGAGAGACAACATGGAATATCCGAGAAAGAGAATTACATATTTTATGTAATACACCAGCATGGTTCATTGCCAAAGATCAATTGTATAAAACAGAGGCGATTAATGGTAATATGTTGAAGCCTTTTATGACCAAGGAAACTGTATTTATAAAAGCAGCATTTGTTAAAACTTATTTTCAAAAATTTATAGTCAAAGTTGCCAATCAAACCAATATTTCTACCGAAGGATTTGAAGTATTGACATATCAGCAGGTTACAAACTGCGAAATAAACCTAGTCAAAAACTTTTTTAATAATCGATATGGATTGACGGTTCATTTTTACTACGAATCGGTCAAGTTTTCATTTAAAGATAGCTTACATCAAAAGACGCAATTAGAATTTAATGATGAAGAAGTTATTCTACATCAATATCAACGAGATAAGATAACCGAACAAAATTATTTAGCTCAATTAGCAGACTTAGGTTTGGTCAACTCTTCGGGTCAATATTTCGATTTGGGCAAATCGGATGAATTTGATTTGTACTTGTGGTTGATTGAGAACGTAAATACCTTAAAAAGTTTAGGATTTGAAGTCATTGCTCCTCAAATTGAGCAAAAGAAAATGACATTAGCTACACATGAATTAAAACTCAACTTAAAGCAAATCAATGATTGGTTTGATTTATATGGGAGTGTGCAAGTTGGATCATTTTTAATTCCTTTTCAAAAACTAGCCCCTTATATTCGGGATGAAAATCGGTTTTATCCGCTGCAAGATGGTACGTATTTTTTGATTCCTACCGAGTGGATGGAGCGTTACAAAGCCACTTTTCAATTCGGGAAAGTGAAAAATAATGTAGTTCGACTCACTAAATCACAATTTCCTGTGATTAAAAACCTTGACCTTCAAATTAAAAATGAAACAACCAACCCGATTCAAGAAGATTTTAAAAACATAGACTATGTTCCTTCCAAAGACTTAAAAGCAACCCTTCGTCCGTATCAATTGGAAGGTGTAAAATGGCTGGTTCATTTATACCATAATCAACTCGGAGGGTGTTTAGCAGATGACATGGGGTTGGGGAAAACCATTCAAACTATTGCTATTCTGTTATATGCAAAAGAACAAAAGGCGAATCGGCAAAAAGCACCCATCACGCAAAAAAGTGGAACAGGATTTCAATTGAACTTTTTTCAGAATGTAGCCGAAATCACCAACTCGCTTCCCCTCAATGCCCTTATTGTAATGCCTGCTTCTTTGATTTTTAATTGGGAAAGTGAAATTAGAAAGTTTGCTCCAAACTTAATGTTGTACAAACACATTGGTAACAAACGCCATAAAACGGCTAGATATTTTACCACTTATGACGTGATTCTAACGACCTACCATACGGCATTGAAAGACGAAAAATTATTCCAATCCATTGATTTTGAATATGTCGTGCTAGACGAAAGCCAGCAAATTAAAAATAAGGATTCTAAGATTTTCAAAGCGATTAATGAATTAAATGCCGTCCATCGTATTTCACTTTCGGGTACGCCTATAGAAAAC
>CAYLSF010001505.1:0-2042 GCA_964385675.1 uncultured Saprospiraceae bacterium | reverse complement strand
ATTCCCAAGCCGTAAGGAAACAAAAGGTCAGCCTTTCCGAATTTGGAGAGGCTGACCTTTAATATTTTAATAACTTGGGAGATTCCGTGTCAGGCACGGAATGACGTAATGATTAAACCCAAGCTTTCTCCGTAATTGGAAAACAATATCGAATCAAATCATGAGGTGTTACGATACCTAATAATTCCTTATAATCATTAACGATAGGTAAAGCATGAAATCGGTTTTCATTAAAAATCAAAGCGGCTACATCAATGCGTTCATCTTTATGAACCGTTGCAATTTTACGAGTCATAATGTCTGCTACGCTCTTACGTTCTAAATAGATATTTAATTGATGTTCGCTCGTATTGTAGAATGGAGTAGCTTTATAAAAATCCAATTTACTCACCATACCCACTACTTTTCCTTCCTCAACTACAGGAATATGATGAATATTATGCGTAGCAAAAATATTAGCGACATTATCTAAACTATCCTTTGGACTAACGGTCAATACGTTAATTGTCATAATTTCAGAAACAGGTGCTAAGGTATTCATATTGTACGGATTTTAGTTTTAAAGAATATGTTTCATTTCTTTTGAATGAACACCTACAAGTTGTCCTGTTTTGTGAATTATTGCGATGATATTTGTTGTGACAAAGAGTGATTTTTATCAATATTTTATTCCAATCTTATAATCTCATCGTCCACTAAAATATCCATAACTTGATTAGCAAATTGCCGAGCGTTACCTGTTCCTAAATTAGAAAAGCAAACTATAGTAGTATTAATTTGTGGAAAACGCATCATGTAACTACTAAAGCCCCAGTCTCCACCTTCATACCATATCATATCATGTCCATTAAAATCACCAAAGACTAAACCAAAAGCATCATTAGCTTTATCATGGTCAAATTTCATAGTTTGGTGCATAAGGTCATAAAATACTTGACCCCCCAATTGTTTGGTTTGAAAGTTAGCAATCCATTTTTTTAAGTCATTCATAGAAGTGTAAACACCGCTTCCCCCATAATGTGGTGCTTTGCGTTGAATCTGTAAGTATCCTTCTCGCACAGGTGGACAATACCCATTTTCAATCATCCAACCAATATTGGAAGAGTCTCTAAAATTATAACCAACTACCCGATTGGGAATCACCTGAAAAATATCATCGTTAACGAGAGTTTGGGTCATATTTAAAGGTTCAAAAAGTCGTTGTTGTGCAAATTCTGCGAACCGCATACCCGATACTTTTTCTACAACTTTGGTAAGTAGCATATAGTTGATATTGCTGTAGGACCACTGTTTACCAGGGGCATACATTAGACTTTCGTTACTAAGGGAAGCCTGAATAGCGGTATCAACATTAAAAAAATGAAGAGTACTCCAGTCCGATCCATTTTTACGAGGATTATAATAGTAATCATTGATACCACTTGTCATATAAATCAAGTGTTTAAGTTGAATTTCGTGTGCATAGGTTGGGAAGTTGGGAATATATTTTTTGATATTATCTTCTAAACTAACTTGATTATCCACCGTTAAGATAGCAATACAAGCCGCTGTAAATTGCTTAGATAAAGAGGCAATATTAAAAACGGAATGGCTACTAATGGGGATGCTATATTCTAAATTAGCAGCACCATATCCTTTTTGAAAAAGAAATGAGGTATCTTGAATGACACCAACCATATAACCAGGCGTAGTAGAATTAACCGTTTTAAAAAGGGCATCAATTTTTTGGATGGTTGAGTTAGGTACTTGTTTGTGACTTGTCGTTTGTTGATGACAAGTCGTAAAGCATATTAAAAGTGAAATGTATAATAAGCGTTTCATAGTTTTAATTTAAATCGTTAGGAATAAATCATACTCAGGAGTGTAACGAAATATTTCTTTAAAGCTATATAGGTACGACAATCGACTTTTGACCAACGATATTCAGTTATTTAATGAAAAACACAATTTATAAAAAGTTAATATTTAAATGCTTAAATATTGTATGATTTTAAAATTTGTTCGAAAGTCGAAAGTCATAGGTATTGTGTCATGAAATCTAG
>CAYLSF010001504.1:0-2043 GCA_964385675.1 uncultured Saprospiraceae bacterium | reverse complement strand
TACAATCATTTAATTTCCACTCTAGATCATTATGGTAGATCTTAAGATCACATTCAGGAGCAACTCTGGTCATGTTACATGAAATCAACAACAGAGGCGTAAATAATATGAACAAATATTTCATGATACTTTTACTTTACAATAATCTTTTTTATCCACGTTTTATTGTCGGCATGAACCTTGATGACGTAAATTCCTTCCTTAAGGTCTCCTAGGCCATACTTTAGTCGCACATTACCACTTTCATGTTCAAAGTAATCTTGTTTGATAATAGTTCCAAATGAGTTATGTACTAAAATTTGTCCCCTTCCACTATTATTAGTTTCAAATATAATAGTCGCCTTATCCTGAACTGGTATTGGATAAACAGTTATGTTATTATTATTTAAATCTACTGTAGAAGCTAGGCGAAATGGCCCAAGTCCAGGTTCGATATAAATGGTGTGAACGCTATTTCTAACTTGACCATCTGCTGATGTTACCCTTAAATGAATGTATAAATTGCTGTAAGGGGTATTCGGAAGTGTTATGGCAAAATTAAAACTTGTAGACAATACTGGGCCTGTTGGATTTGGAGCACCGCTCGTACTTGTTCTCCATTCATAACTATAAACCCCAGGTGCGCCTCCATCTACGTCAGATTGGAAAAGAGCGTAATCATAAGGATATCCATTAGTTGGTCCTTGGATACTTGCAGATAAAGATGGATTATTCGTTGTTCTATGGTTGGCAACTGTACAACCAGATTCTCGAAGTCTACGTGCATTATCACGTGTTGAGGTTCCAGTCGCCTTACCAAGATATGTTACATTAGGGTTTGAATAGTAAGGAATCCTATCCCCTTCTCCCCCTCTTACTATCGTACGATAGATTGTAAACCATTTTATAAATGAATGGCCTCTTGCAAATGGGTCATTCTCATTGTGATGTCCACACCCAAAGAGGTGTCCACATTCATGAGCGAAAATTAGAGTGTTTCCAACCGCATGAGATTCGCTTACCAAACCAAAGGCCAAAGCTGGATTAAGAGTTCGATCATTAGCGATACCTTGTGCAAAATAGCCATTAGAAGGAAAAGACACTAAGCACAATACAAGATCTGCTCCAATTTCATCTCTCCGATCTATTACCCTCTGATCCACCCTTAGAAGTGCAACATCCGTACTCATAGATGACCCTGTCCAACCAATTGGCAAAGGGGATAATTTTTGGATACTAGCTTGAACAATCGTTAAGTCATTTGCCGTTACTGCACTATTTCTCAATGCCATGTTTGTTTGAGCTACTCCTAGCTGCCCAGTTTGTACAATATTAGGATTGTCATCCTGAGCCTCTTGAGTAAAATATATCAGGACTCTGACATCACAATTTCTAATCGCCATAAGACGATTAGATGCTGATGAGGAGCTTTCATTTTGTATAGGAGCTATCGCTTCACCTCGATTTTCCTCTTCATCTAATAATTCATTTCCACATTTATCACCTAAGAAATAGTTTTTATTTTGTTTAACTAGCACAGAAGCTTTTGATTCTTCCATATTATAAAGAATGTAGTCTTCACCTTGGCTACGAAAGTGGCCAAATGTAAGACCATCATCTAACATAATTAACGCATAGCCCGATCCAGGATAGTCCTTCCCCTCCCATATTGATTGACCACTGCCACTACCTCCAACCCAAGACTTTCTAAATTTTGCATTAAAAGTTCTATCGGGAATATTGATATTTAGCTCATCATTTATAATAACTGATTCTAAATTAGCTACATCTACTGTCCAATAATTCTCATAAAGCCCTTTATCCACTAAGCGATCTAACTTTTCTAACTCGTGCGGGAAGATTTCAGAATTATTACTTTCAATGACTTCTAGCCAAGGTTTTTGGCCTATACTCTGAGCAAATGTTTGACAAATAATTAGGCATAAGAATACAAAAAAGCAGGATGCAGTTTTCATTAGGGTGGTGTTGATTAGGTTAAACGCATCAAAATTATAAAATGCCGATTCCAGTAAATAGAAGAATATTCCAGGGATTTAATTTGAT
>CAYLSF010001503.1:0-2044 GCA_964385675.1 uncultured Saprospiraceae bacterium | reverse complement strand
ATGATAGATGGTTGTAAAATCAACCTAGCACCATCAAGAAGAAAAGACTTTTTGGAGAAGTTAAATTCTTTTTAATTTTATATATTATAGTTCAAGAAGGTGAATACTTTGAGATTCACCTTCTTGAATCTTAAAATAATATCATCTACTCCCTAGATATTAATAATTGTTTTGACCAAGGCACACCATCACTTGAAAATGTGATCATGTATATTCCTTCCGATAGCTTTGAGACATCCAAAATTATAGAAGCGTCAAGATTATTTCGTTCTATTACCTGTTGCCCCAGCATATTTGTAACCTGTATTCTATCTATAGGAACAGATGACTCAACAAAGACTTTATCTACTGCTGGATTTGGAAAAAACTGAATCTTTTTTGCTAGTTCTTGAGATTCGGTATTAACAATTACATCAAATGTAAAGGTAGCTTGACACCCCATAGCATCAGTTATAGTGAGATTATAAGCCCCTGGCTGAAGATTAGATACATCTTGAGTCGTATCACCTGTATTCCATAGATAAGTGTAACTACCACTTCCACCTGTGGGAGTAATATCAATTGTGCCAAGGACTAGATTGACAACATCGGTAATGGTCGTATCTAATAAGGTAATCTCATCGTTAACCGTTAAATTCAAAAAGATAATACTATCACATCCAGCAGCAGTAGTATAATTAGCAGAATAAGAGCCCGACTGTGTCAAGGTTTGTCCATTAAAATTATAGCTATCTCCATAGCATATGGTCTGTGTATTAGTCGAGTAAAAATTACCATTGCCCGGACCAATTATTTTTACATCGTCAATTAACCATACATAAAAATCCATATCCGCTCTAAATTTCATCTGTACTTGACTACTACCTGCTGCTCCTGGCATTGGTAGTACTTTAAAACTAGGTGAAGATGCAACACCATTTGGAGCTATAGTTGGATTTACGTTCACTTCAGGCATCCATGTATTTCCTCCATCAATACTGTAGGAAAAATAGGTATCTCCATTTAATGCACCATACGCTTGATAAAAAGAACAATAAGCATCTGGAAAACTAGAACAATCAATGATGGGAGAGATTAATTCTGCTTCATGTTGTGGATATGGAGGTACCGTAGGTGAAGGATTAATAGATGTAGTCATAAAGTCAGCATCAAATAAAGCAGCACCATTTGAAGAAGTCAATGAAGCAATAGGTAATTGTAAAAGTGCTCCATTAGATACTGCATTGGAGTCCCATATCCAATGATCGTTACTTCCTGTTATAGCATTCGATGTCCATCCATTTAGACCACCATCAAAATCTCCTTCTCCTGGATTATCTCCCCAAAAAGTATTTGGAATGGTACAAGGAGGATTCTCATGAACAAAAATATCAAAAGTACCCGAATTTGAATTTGCACTACATCCAGACCAAACTCTGATATAATAAGTCTGATTGGGTTGCAAAAGTAATACGTTAATATTGTCTAACCCTCCAGTACAATCTGAAAAACAATATAATGGTGTTTCATTTGCTCCACACCCTTCATATAAAGCTAATCCAATGCCTGGAACTGTTCCATAATTTACTTGTACGGTTATACCGGCTAAAGGTACGGTATTACCTGTTGTAAAAGAATACCAAATATCATCATTAAACCAAGTTCCAGAACAAACGGTAGTTGGATTAGCGGAAGGTGTGCCTCCTGTTGTATTACCTTGAACCGGTATAGCTGTACTTGCAGAACTTGCGATGGATAAAGGTATTGCTCCAGAGCAATCATCATTAGCGGGTTGAGCAATAAGAAATGAAGCAGATAAAATGAATAATAGGTTAAAAATTTGTTTCATATTAAATTTTTAAAAAGTCAAGAAAAAAGTAGTGCTCAATTTTAGCGATAGGAGTAGAATTACAAGATAATAATTTTAAGGGATAAACAATAGAATCATATTTATATTTTCAGCATAGGTTTACTACTAAAAAAGGTGGATGCTATAGCACCCACCTTTTAAATATATTAATATCTATTATTTCATCTATTTCTGAATCACCAATTGCTGCGACCA
>CAYLSF010001502.1:0-2054 GCA_964385675.1 uncultured Saprospiraceae bacterium | reverse complement strand
GCTGAAGTGGCATGAATTTGTGTTAAGAAAGAGAATTAAACGCAAAAGGGTGAATCATCATTCTATAGGGATTCAGCAAGCCAGAAAAATAGGGATTCTATTTGATGCAACTAGAGATGAAAATTCCATCTTTGTTGATAATTATGCACGCATACTTCGTAAAAATGGTAAAAAAGTAGAGTGTTTGGCTTATATTGATGATCTAGAGGAGCATGAGACGCTACGATATGAGCATTTCAATAAAAAAGATTTAAGTTGGTATTTACACCCAAAGAAGCAAACCGCCAGCCAATTTATGGATACAAAATTTGATATTTTATTGTGTCTATTTACTAATCCAGTGTTGCCTCTGGAGTATATCTCTGCATTGTCAAGTGCCAATTTCCGTGTTGGACACTACAGCGACGATAAGCTACACTGTTATGACTTAATGATTGACAACACTGACGGGAATGACTTGCAAAAGTTCATTGGTGAGGTCGATCAAAGATTAAAGATATTCAACTAGGCGATAGCTTACTCGCCTCCCGCAATTTTGTAGCGGAAATTGTGTGCGTCATCCTATCTATTGAGCATTTACAACATTTTTAACATTAATTGGATTTGATAACTTTTATCAATCTATTTTAGGGTAGTATTATTGTCATATTGAGTTTAAAATAATTCATAAACAAACAATGATGACAATTTTACAGTTAAGCAAAATGATAATCGTTTTAACGTTTATCTTTGCTAAAATATTTAATCAAAATGAATATTGACCTTTCAGGTACTGGAATCGCATTGGTCACGCCATTTAGAAATGGGGCGATTGATTTCAATGCATTAACAGCTATTATCGAACACACGATTGAAGGTGGTGTAGAGTATATTGTTTCATTAGGGACTACAGGAGAAACCCCTACTTTAACTAAACAGGAACAATTAGCAGTTTTAAACCATACCATTAAAGTTGTACGAAAACGGGTACCTATCGTAGCAGGGTTTGGTGGAAATAATACAGCTTCTATTGTAAAAGATATTCAAGATTTTCATTTTGATGGTGTAGATGCCATCCTTTCTTCTAGCCCAAATTACAACAAACCAACACAAGAAGGGATTTTTCAGCATTATATGGCAATTGAAGCCGTTTCTCCTCGTCCCATTATTATTTACAACGTTCCAGGAAGAACGGGTAGAAATATATCCGCCGAAACTACGCTTCGACTAGCCCATGCTAGTTCTAAATTTATTGCTGTAAAAGAGGCTTCAGGTAACTTACAACAGTGTATGGAGATTGTTAAGGAAAAACCGACTGATTTTTTACTCCTCTCTGGTGATGATAATTTGACCCTACCCATGATAGCATTTGGGGGAAAAGGTGCTATTTCTGTAGTTGGAAATGCATTTCCGCATGCATTTTCGGAAATGGTAAGAGCAGGAATTGCAGGAGATTTAAACAAAGCAAAGTCCTTACACTTTGATTTGTTCGATATAACCAATCTACTGTTTGTAGAATGTAATCCTTCAGGGGTAAAAGCAGCTTTAAATGTTTTAGGACTATGTGAACAAGAGGTTCGTTTACCTATAGTTCCTGTAATGGCTTCAACTTATAAAGCGATTCAACAACAAGTAGAAATGATACAAGAAAAACATCATGCTTTAGTATAAAATATGATGATTCTATAAAAGTTTACTCATTACTAAACATCCTACTTTTTACTACTATTTTAATTTGGGAGGTAGTTCATATTCATTTGTGGACTACCTTCTTTTTTTTAACAGATAGTTAGTGATTCGTTAGTTGATTGTCGAATCTATTAATTCTATAAATCCATTTTATATTGAGGTGTAGTCAAGTTATCTTTTACGTCTCCATAAATGTCAGATAATGGAATTTGAATATCTAATGTTTTTAATTGTATAATGGCATTCAGACCAGTGTAAGAATTCATTTCCCAAGCACCATTTTCTAATTTATGGAAAACATCAATAACAGGTTGATCTTGCTCAATTAACACATAGAACTGAATTAAACTTTTAAATGTAAATTAATTACTTGATTATCAATGTTT
>CAYLSF010001501.1:0-2056 GCA_964385675.1 uncultured Saprospiraceae bacterium | reverse complement strand
GTTTTACTTCTTAAAATAATAAATATATGAACACACAGAAGCTGTTAATCGTAAGTATTGCTGTTTTTACTATGCTACTAACAAGTTGTATGGTTATCCGAGAAGGGGAAGTTGGTGTAAAACGAAATCTTGGTAAATACAGCGATAAAGTCTATACTAGCGGACTAAAAACCTATTTTCCTTTGACCACCTCTATTGAAAAGGTTTCTACACAAACCAACAACATTGAAGTAGCCATTATTATTCCGTCCAAAGAAGGACTAAGTATTCGTTCAGAAATTTCGATTCTATACCGTATTGAAGGGAAAAAAGCACCAGACATTCTTAGAACCATTGGTCCTAATTACGAAAATAACGTTATCCTTCCAGTTTTCCGATCTGCTATTGCTGATGTAACTTCTAGGTTTTTTGCTAAAGATATGCACAGTGGTGAGCGTTCCGTCATAGAAGAAGCCATTAAAGATCAGATGATGACGAACTTAGATGGTAGAGGTATAGACATAGAAGCAGTCCTAATGAAAAGTATTCAACTACCTGTGAGTCTTGCTAATGCGATTGAGGCGAAACTAGCAGCAGAGCAAGAGGCACAGAGAATGGAATTTGTACTACAAGCAGAAACAAGTGAAGCAGAGCGTAAGAAAATTGAAGCAAAAGGGGTACGTGATGCACAATTGATTATTGCAGAAGGTCTGAATCCGATGATTCTGAATTTCAAAGCAATAGAAGCATTTCTAGAGTTAGCGAAATCACCAAATGCGAAAGTGATTATTACGGATGGAGATATGCCAATGTTACTTAATCCTGATAATGAAGGAGAAATTGTAAAGCCTTCAAGGAATACAAGTTTTAAGAATTAATAAAGAACCATGATCAATAAGTTGAGTAAGTAAGCTGTTTAGTAATGAAGAAAGTGAAGTGTGAGAACAATGCAATCAAGCCACTCCGAAAGGGGTGGCTTTTTTATTAGTCTATTCTGTTTCTACTAGGTTTCTTAGCTTTTTAATGGATAAAAATGGTCCCCACTTTGTAGCAGAGTTAATTGCCCATGTCGGAATATATCCACCCATATTTGCATGAAGTGTCATTACCGTTTTAGTTTTTGTATTGTTATCCATAGATTTAAATGTCCATTTAGACTCAAAATGTGGGGTACGAATCAATCGACGTTTTTTGGGAATATAGTTAGGTTTATTCGTTAAAGTAACTTGAAAGGTTTGGGCATCTACTTTTTTAAAATTTAGTTTAGCTACAACATCTCGATTTTGAAAAGGAAACGGAACTCTAATCACAAATCGTCCATAGACATTATTCGTATCAATTTCTGCTAGTTGTTCTGATACCAAACACTCATCAAACCACTGTTTATATCCCTCTACATTCCTAAAAATTATCTCTAAATCTTCCAAGGGAGCATTAAATGTAGTTTCCGCCTTAACTTCTTTAATTTTTGAACCTGTTACCTTTCTTGTGTAAAGTTTGATACGATCTTCATCTCTTAGCAATTCCCAATTATTATGAGGAAGTACTAACAGACAGGAAAAACATAGGCATAATATCGTTTTGCTCATTGTAATGATGATAAATTTAAAATTATTAAATCTGCTCAATACATACAAATAAATATGATTTCAATTTAAATGGCAAAAAAAAGCAGTAGCCTCATTTTTAGGAAACTACTGCATGAATCACACTAAAACCAAAACTAGACAAAAGACTAGTTCTTTAATATTTTTATTACTGAAAATCCTAACTATAGTTAGGCAAATTTTCGATGTTGGTAACTATACGACATTTATTATAGTACATCGTGTAAAAATCGTTGCTAAACGTGAACTCAAATTTTAGGAAAAAATGGACTAGGCACCACCCTAGTCCATTACGATTCTGCTTCTTACAGAATTTTTTGAGAACACCAACTTATAGCTTCAAACTGTGTTGAGGCATAAGTATAAACGAATATATTATCAATATTTTTGTTTTGGCTGATTGTTGTGTCTTTATGCTAAAAAGACTAAATATTTCTAGGTTGGCAGATTATAAAAAGTTGATAGTACCT
>CAYLSF010001500.1:0-2060 GCA_964385675.1 uncultured Saprospiraceae bacterium | reverse complement strand
AGTATGATATAATGTATAATATTTAGTGTCACCAAATAATTCATTTCTTTTTATATAATAAATTGATTTTGTGTTATCTGTTTCTCTATTACATCCATTAACTATGAGCATCATTAGCAGATAAATTATTGCATTAATCACTACCCTTTTTTTTAAGTAGAGCTTCATACCTCTCTCCTATTTTAAGTAATAAATCTGATATAAAACTTAAGAAACCTTCAATGACCTCCCATTCTTCGACACCTTTTACTTTAAATAATTTATCACACTTATCGCCTATCTTAACCGTATTGAATATAGTCCCTTTATATCCCTTTTTAATTATTATATGAGTCAAACATCCATTAGAAGAATCAAAATAAAGGGTTAATATCTTTTTATAATTGAGGCAAATACTTTCAAGTATTCCGTTTTTTCCAATATTATAATCCTATTTTTTAATAAGAGTTACGATTCTAAAAAACGTTTCAGCAGCAGCATATCTTTAATGGTTTCATAATCACATTTTTTTAATACTTTATCATCCTCTGTATCCCAAATCGCCAAAACTGGAGAAGCGTTAGATTTCAATAATTTTATCTGTAGATTGTAGTTAATACTTTTGTTGATAGCAACGCCATCCGTCTGTAAGGCTAAAAAAACGTACTTTTCAAGGATTATTGATTTGATTTTATTTGCTTTAAAATTATTCCAAATAGCATTTCTATCGCTAACTGTTGGAGTATCATTATAAAATAACACTAATATTGGTTTTGAAGATAGATTCGAACAGTTCTTAGCATTTTGCAAATTATCATATCCATTAATCCTAATTTTAGATTTCAACGATTCTAGTATTGGAGTCCTACAGTGCAATGATGAATTATCCGAACAATTCAATAAAAATATACAGCTTAAGATTAATACTGTTATTTTCATAAGTTATCCTATTCAATTATTGAGTTCCTAATTAAATGAGTACAGGGAGAAACAAACTTTGATTCTTAAACCTTGAATAAAGTTAACACTTCAGACTTATTATTGAAGTTGTTTAATGATTCCCCTGTAACGAGAAAGAAATATACAAAAACGTCCGATACTCAATCAAGCATCGGACGTTCTGTTGTAATATTTAATCCATCTATAATTTTCGCATAATAATAGCTTTTTGCTTTTGAAACTCTTCTTCCGTTAAAATTCCTTTATCTTTCAATTGACTTAATCGCTCTAATTTTACAATTACGTCATCTGTCAATTCCATTATAGGAGATGGAGGAGCATTCAATTGTGCTTGGAATGAATAGCCATTTTTTACAAATTGTTCAAACTCAGGATGTGTTCTAAGATACGCTAAATGATTGTGTGTCTTTATTCTATCAAAATCCACATAACCTTGCTTAACTGCAGTGCTTAAGTGCATATAAGCAGATTGTGTATCTTCCATCAAAGAATATAGACAAGCCATATTAAAGTGAATTTGAGGGTCATTAGGCTCTACCTTTAATGATTTTTTATATGCTTCAATCGCACCTTGAAAATCATAGTCTCTGTATAACTTTGTTCCTTCGTTTTTAAATCGATTAGACTTTCTAATTGGTTTTTTCAACCCTCTTCTTCTATTTTGAGCATCTTGAACGTCTCTGGGCGTTCTTAAATCTCTACCACGATTAGGGTTTGCTGAGCGTTGTCTTCTGTATTCTTGTTCGTAGTCTTTTCCTCTACGATACGATTGTTGATAGGAATCGTTTCTTCTTTCTCCATCAAATAATTCTGGATTATACTTTCTATCAAACTTTTCATCGTCCATTGCTAAAAACGTTATGCCATCAATCCATCCAATAAACCAACTCAATGGAAACCAAAGGAATATAAGATGTAAAATGCCTTTGCCCGTTTGACCTAAATAAAAACGATGTATTCCTAATCCACCTACTATTAATGCTAAAATGCCCGCAGCAATTTTATTCTTCATGTATAATTTACAGTATAATTATAAGGTTGTGTTAATGCCTATTGTTATAAAATTGAAAATTAATAATTATATTTTACTTTAAAAACGATCTTATCAAATTTGGGTTACT
>CAYLSF010001499.1:0-2063 GCA_964385675.1 uncultured Saprospiraceae bacterium | reverse complement strand
AGTGCAGTGTCAAGCTATTAGCAGAACAATAACCACGTCCTGCAATAACAGATTGAGTTTGCCTTTTTCCATCAGCGAATATTTCGACTCTTGTACCAATTCCATTGTGGTTAGAAGTTGTTCCTTCTGTTTTTATTTTGATATAATGATTGCTACCTGTATTTGTATTTTTAAACATTTGATTCCCGTTTCCATATAGGTTCGCCACCATAATATCTACCCAACCATCGTTGTCAATATCAGCACTCGCACCTCCCAATCCACTAAAAAAACTGCTCAATGGCGTGCCATGACTAACAATATGAAAAGTATCTGTTCCCATATTTTGATACAGCACATTTTCATTAGGAGCAAAAAAACTATCATTAATCACATAAATATCTGTCAATCCATCATTATTATAATCAATAAAAAAAATGCCCCAGCCCATTCCTATATCAGGCACTCCTAGTGCTTGCGCTCGATCTGTAAATGTTCCATCGCCATTATTGACAAATAGGTTATTATAGCCAAGATTAGTAATATAAACATCAAAATGACCATCATTATCATAGTCACCAATATCTACACCCATACCTTGACCTGCGAAATTTAATCCTGTAGTAGCACTGACATCCGTGAAAAATCCATTACCATCATTTTCATACATGATATATGGTTGATAAGCATCATGAGTCAAATACAAATCTTGGTCACCATCATTATCATAATCAAAAAAGATCGAACCCATTGCGATTTGATAATCTGTTGTGTTTGACAGGAGTGTAATATCCGTAAAGGTATTATCGCCTTCGTTTCGATACATTACATTTTGATCTAGCAAATTGGCTATATACAAATCAATATCACCATCGTTGTCTATATCAGCAAACATAGCACTCCTAGCTCTACCTGAATCTCCTGTGCCCGCCGATGTCGTAATATCTGAAAAAGTGCCATCGCCATTATTTAAAAATAGCTTATTAGGGACATTATAGCCACCAACATATAAATCCAACCAACCATCATTGTTAATATCGCCCCAAACACTACAATTTGATTTTTCGTCAAAACCAACACCTGCGGCTTCTGTGACATCCGTAAAAGTGCCATTTCCTTCGTTGTGATACAGCTTATTGTCGCCAATCATTACCGAAATATAAATATCATCTAGGCCATCATTGTCGTAATCTCCAAAGGCAACTCCAGAGGTCACGCCAACGTAATTCAATGATGAGCTTGCAGAAATATCAGTAAATTGTGCTGCTTGTTGGCTAAAAACTATAATTGGTAGTGAGGCTACCAAAAGTGTTTGTACAATTTGTTTCATCATAATTTCTGTTTAAAAAATTTTTATCCAAATTAAGGTATTTTTAGGAAATGATAAAAAACGAGATAATATCTAATAAGACGGATGAAATCAACTTAAACAGATCAATATAAGCTAGATCAACAATAGCCTTGTTGAACAAGTTTAATAAAACTAATCTAAAATATAAACACGGCGAACACGATTAGAGATATTCGTAAAAATCTCATAAGCGATAGTATTTAATTGCTGAGCGAGGTTGACGATACTTTTTTGTTCATCAAAAAGGATGACTGTATCGTTTTCTTGAGCATCGAGAATATCCGTAATATCTATCATGGTCATATCCATACAGACATTTCCAAAGGTTGGTGCGAGTTGTCCACGTACTTTTACGTTTACTTTTCCATTACTTGCTAAGCGTATCAGTCCATCAGCATAACCAATACTGATAGTCGCAATACGCATATTTCTAGCTGCTTTTCCGCTGCGATTGTAACCGACCGTTTCGCCTTTTTGAATAGTTTTGATTTGAGAAATGGTCGCTTTTAGTGCGCTAACCGTTTGTAACTCGGCTTGAATCGCATTATCAATTCCATATAAGCCAATACCCAACCGAACCATATCCATTTGATACTGTGGAAATCTAGTAATACCACTCGAATTGAGAATGTGGCGAATAGGTTGATAACCCAATTGATCCGCTAGTATTTTATAAAACTGCTGGTAACGGTTGACTTGTAATTCTGAAAAATCATCGAACTGAGCAGCATCA
>CAYLSF010001498.1:0-2063 GCA_964385675.1 uncultured Saprospiraceae bacterium | reverse complement strand
ATAATGTGTGGTATGAATCGGCATAATGATACAAGGACACTCACTCCCTTGATATTTATGTACGGATACCGCATACGCCAAAACCAATTGATCCAAATCCACAAAATCATACACCACCGTTCGTCCATCAAAAATGACCTCTACCTCTTGATCTACCCGATTAATCCGTTCGATACGACCAACATCTCCATTGAACACTTCTTTATCATAATTATTTCGGATTTGCATCACCTTATCTTTTGGATGAAAAGTCCGTCCAGCTTTGGTGAGTTTATCTTCTGATGGATTTAATCTATTTTGTAAAACCGTATTTAAACTATGCGTTCCTATGACGCCTCGCTTCATCGGACTTAAAACCTGAATATCATCAAACTGATTAAGTTGATAACGTTTGGGTAATCGAGTTGCCACTAAATCACTTAATAAATTAGCAATGTCTTCGGTTTCTGTTTGCTCAATAAAAAAGAAGTCGCTGTCCTTATCAATTTTAATATCGGGAAAGACGCCTGCATTGACTTTATGAGCATTGGTAATAATTTTAGAAGAGGCAGCTTGTCTGAAAATTTCGGTAAGTTGTGTTACAGGTAATTGCTTAGAATCAATAAAATCCTTCAACACATTTCCTGCCCCTACACTTGGCAATTGATCCACATCACCCACTAAAATCAATCGAGCATGAGTTGGTAATGCTTTTAGCAAACTATACATTAAAATCGTATCAATCATACTTGCCTCATCCACAATCATAAAATCGCAGTCCAATGGATTTTCCCGATTATGCGTAAACCCACCTATTTTAAAATCAAATTTTAACACGGAATGAATGGTACTCGCTTCCATTTTAGTAATAACTGAAAGTCGTTTAGCCGCCCGTCCTGTAGGAGCTGCCAAGATTATTTTTTCCGTCAACCGCTTCATCACAGCTAATATCACTTTCGTGATGGTACTTTTCCCCGTTCCTGGTCCACCTGTGATAATTTGTACTTTTTCTGTTAAGCTTTGAGCGACTGCTTTTTGTTGATTCGCCGCCAAATCAATCTTCATTTGCAACTGTCCCCATTCTACGGCTTTGGGTATATCAATTTCTCGAAAATTCGTTTTTCCTGTTTGTAATCGCTTTAATTCTTTCGCCACACCTTGCTCTGAAACATGAAACGTTTGTAACCATATATACGGAATCGGTTCTTTTTTACCCACTTCCAAATTAGATAAAACAATTCGATATTCTAAAGCAATTTCTTCCAATCTATTTTGGATTCTATCCGCATCTGCTTCTAACCGTTCAGCTGCAATTTTTAGAAAATCCTCTGTCGGATAGCAAGTATGACCATCATTTGAAAGCTCCGATAAGGTATATTCGACCCCTGCATCAAGTCGCATTTCAGAGTCTTTTTTTATGCCTAGCTTTTGTGCAATCTTATCTGCCGTTTTAAAACCAATGCCCCAAATATCTCTAGCAAGATGATAGGGATTATCTTTCATCTTCCAAATACTATCATCACCATATTGCTTAAATATCTTCTGAGCATAGGTTGGACTCACACCATAAGATTGCAAAAACACCATCACCTCTCTAATTGCCTTTTGCTCTGCCCAACATTCTTTTATTTTAGCAATTCGCTTCGCCCCTATTCCATTGACTTTCAGCAGCTCATTTGGTTTAGTGTCAATTAAATCTAGCGTCTTTTCACCATAATACTGAACTATTCGCTCTGCGAATACAGGCCCAATCCCCTTAATCATCCCTGATCCCAAATACTTTTTAATACCATTCAGCGAAGCGGGTCGTTCAACGCTATATTCCTTTACGCTAAACTGCATCCCAAACTTTGGATCATTTCGCCAAAATCCTGAGCATTTCAAGGTCTCTCCTTCTTGAATAGAAGGCATATCTCCCACGATGGTTGTTAAATCGTATTTTTTAGCTTCCTTCAAACGAGCTACCGTCCAGCCATTTTCTGGATTTTGAAACGTAATTCGTTCTATATAGCCTTTGATTTGATCCATGATTGCTAAATACTTAATATTAATTCAGTAGAATAAACAAAAAGTTGTAACGGTAT
>CAYLSF010001497.1:0-2068 GCA_964385675.1 uncultured Saprospiraceae bacterium | reverse complement strand
CTAAGTCCTCACGTGCGTTAGCTTAATAAATTTATTCGAATAATCATTATTATAGCCCATTTTTAATTGATTGTGTAATTGTGCCGCTACGCTGATTATAAGAAACACAATTATTCAATCAGCGTAGCGACACTCCCGATAGCTATCGGGACATTCAGTCATTATAAATATTGATCATTAGAAGTCGTACGCACCCCTGTTCCATATCGACCTTTGTAATTATCTACGGTATCCATATCCGCATAAAACTCTAGATGGTGATAATCTGGCGAATAATAATATACGGCTACATTTCCACCCGATTCTCCGTCTCCATGAGGCTTAGAATTATTGTGTTTAGCGGGACCATAATAGGGAATTACCCCTTTGGCTTTCATTTCTTTTTTATAATTGAAGGTATCCTGCAATTGATTTCCCGAAAGTTCATAGGCCGCATGAAAAACGTCCTCTATACTTGGTTGTATGATTTTTCCCATGTCATCTCTGTGCTCCATTAATACAATACATTCTTCATGTTCTTTGGCACTTAGATAGCAACACGTTAAAGTATGTCCTTCATGGTCAGGATGAGGTTCAGGTTCACAGGTTCTGGAGTGAATGAATCCCATATTGATAAACCAAGCTTTACTTTCCTCTAAATCCGTAACCACATAAGAAGACTGTTCTAAATGAGAAATGATGCAATTATTTTCTCGAAATACCCCATAATCTTCCGTCTTGTTATAGCGGCGTTTACCCATTAGCGTTTTCGGTAATAAAATCAATTCTCTAAACCATCGCTTTTTAATTAGTGGTCCTACGATTTTATTTAAGCTTTCGGGATCGGCATGTTTTGGTCTTGTTCGTGCCATATCTTGTATTTTAATATAAAATCTTAAATCAAAAATCATACATCGGAAATCATATATCCACCTAGTTCGTATTAAATAGATTTATGATGTAAGATTTATGAAATCAGCAATTCTCGGTTTAGTATTTTTGAAATATGTAATCAGTTGCACTTTACTGAAGCAAGGTAAATAATGGATAAATTTTATGGGATTTTAGCCAAACATTGCATCATTTTTGGCTAAAAATGGATTCTTTCCTATTATTCTACCCATGTTAAAGCACAAAACAATGGATTTAATATTTAATTTTTCCTAAACCGAGAATCGCTGTTATGAAATATGATTTATGATTTTTTACTACTGCCATGAGTCCGAATACTACTCACGAAAATGGCAATCAATTCATCATTTTCTTTTAAAATAAAATCTAATTTCCCTTTTGAAAACCAGTTTCTTCGGTTTATAATTTTTAGGCAAATAAACGTCTCCCTCAATTCCTTCAAGCAAATTCTTAATTTATGAATAAAATCCGAAGGAGATTCTGCTCCTCTTGCTTCTCCATAATTTAATGCAGGAGAAGTACCTGAGCGAACTAATTGCCCTCCTAAATGTCTTGTAATTAGTCCTTTAGGCAAAGCCTCAACTATATCAATAATTCGTGAAGCAAAATCAATAAGTCTATCTTCTAGTTCTTGTGTTGTCATTTGTCTGATTGTTTCCTAAATCAAAAATCATATATCCATCTAGTTTGTTTTAAACGGATTTATGATGTAAGATGTATGAACTATAATTTATGATTTATTTCCCCAACACCTCAATCCAATATCCATTAGGATCCTTAAAACTAACCGCCTGTAACCCGTCAGGAGTCCTAGCAGATTTTAAAATTCGCTCTTTCTTATAAGGAATATTTTCTTTTTCCAATCTAGTTATAAACTCTGCCAGCGTCGTATTGTCTCTTAATCGCATGGCATAATTGACAATACTTGTGTTATCAGGCATAATACCTTTTCGCTCACACAACGCTAAATCATGATGATAATATCCAAAACTAAAGAAATGCATGCTTTGCTTCAAGACACTCATAGCGGCACTACCATTAGGATCATTTTGTGCTGAAAATTGGAGGTTAAATAATCTCCGATACCATTTATGGGATTTAACTAAATCCTTAGTAAATAGCACTAGATGTTGAAATTTAGTAGGAAACGTTTTCTGAATTTTCATTTATTTGAAAT
>CAYLSF010001496.1:0-2070 GCA_964385675.1 uncultured Saprospiraceae bacterium | reverse complement strand
AATAAATTAATATCTGTACTAAAACACAATCAGAAAAATCATATACCAACTTTGCTACTAGGAGTTAGTTTTGCCTTATTGGACATTGCAGAAAAGTTTCCAATGGATTTATCCAATATCATCATCATGGAAACAGGGGGAATGAAAGGAAGGCGAAAAGAAATCACGAGAACAGCACTACATCAAATTTTAAAATCTGCTTTTAATGTTTCAACCATACATTCTGAATATGGCATGACCGAATTATTTTCTCAAGGTTATTCTAAAGGCAACGGTATTTTTTATCCTTCTTCTACTATGAAAGTTTTAACTCGTGAAATTACAGATCCTTTTAGCATTCAACAACCTAATAAAACTGGAATCATTAATATTATTGATTTAGGAAATATAGATTCTTGTAGTTTCATAGCTACCGATGATTTAGGAAAATACCATACCGATGGAAGTTTTGAGGTATTAGGTCGATTAGACCATAGTGATATTAGAGGATGCAACCTAATGTTTGAACATTAACCCGATTGTCTTAATTACCTATTCAAACAACTCTGTTGGAAGCAAGACGAAAAAATATTTAAAAAATTGTTAATATTATTGATTAGAAAAATACTTTTGGCAAAAAAATGGTATTAAAGTTAAATGTTTTACAATTGTATTAAATCTAAAAATTAAAGTGTTATTTTACTTTTAAGCTCAAATATTTTTCTTGAAAAGAGGACTTCGAACTATGCAAACACATAAATATTTGATTATTGCTATCTTACTGCTAATTAGTGGCAGCATTCAAGCAGAATCCAAAAAAGTTAGTATTGACTTTTATTCTGAAACATTCGTCTTTCATCATGAGACACCATTTGATGAGTCGGTACAAATTCGGTTTTATGATCGGTTTTTTAAATATGCCTATCGAGAGATGGAAAGTACAAGGTATCGAACTTTCGTCAATCAAATGTTACAAATCAAATCTGCCTATAACCTTAATGGTTGGTTATATTTCAAATTAGTAACGGAAACCATCCAAAAATTATATCCAAATGAGTCTCATAATATTCATACGCTCTACACTTGGTTTTACTTATCAAAATCGGGGTTTGATGTACGATTAACACACAAACACAGGAGACTTTATATTCAAGGATATACGATGGATGAACTGTATGAAATCCCTTATTTTCAGTTGGGTACTAGAAAATTTGTGAACCTCACTGCAGTTTTAACTAAGCGTTTTCCGAAGTCTATGGAATTTTATCTAGTAGAGTTTATACCCAATAGAAGAGGTAAACCAATGACTTTTGACTTAATGGACTTTCCTAAGTTAAGTCCTCAAATCATTAATAAAAAAATTAATTTTAAGTGGCGAAATAAAGATTTACAATTGAATCTAAAATTGGATAAAACCATTATTGATTTAATGGAAACGTATCCAATGTTTGATGAACGATATTATCTCGAAACACCACTTTCTAAAACTTTATATAATTCACTTATTCCACAACTCAAAACGATACTAAAAGACAAGTCTCAAAAAGAAGCTGTACAAATCTTATTGGCATTCACTCGTTCTGCATTTCCATACAAGGAAGATAGTGATTACTTTGGTAAGAATAAACCGATGATTTCTGATGAAGTATTCTTCTACGCGTATTCTGACTGCGAAGACAGAAGTGCTTTATTTTACAATTTAGTCAAAGATCTGTTACAATTGCCTATGATTATCGTTGCATACTCAGATCATCTTACTATCGGAGTTCAGTTACCCGAAAATGTGGGTAAGCCCCTTTATTTTGGTAGTCGTCGTTATACAATATGCGACCCGACCGGCCCAACAAATTCTGATAGAGTTGGAATATATCCCAAAGGATATGATAGAAAACGATATGAAGTAATTGGCAATTATCTGTAAAATATACTACTAAATATGTATTCAACTAAAAATCAACAGCTTACAATCTTATTTTGAATCATTAAATTAGTTATTTACATTTGCCCAAATTTTGGGTGATTTTTTCTGAAAATTAGTGTAACTTTTTTCGGTTTTACAACGTTACCCTTACATATTTTAAAAAAGCAAAT
>CAYLSF010001495.1:0-2072 GCA_964385675.1 uncultured Saprospiraceae bacterium | reverse complement strand
TAAAAACTTACAATAAATCAAGAATTCTGTTTGTTAATTTGCAAAAAGCTAAAATAGAATTTTATACCTAACTATACAAACGCATTATGGGTTATTTGTAGATTTGCAGTATCAATGTATAAAAAATGAAATTCTATTCTAAATTACTGTTATTTGGAGAGTTTACCATTATCAATGGTTCAGCAGCATTAGCCACAACGTATCCTGCCTTTTCAGGTCATTGGACGACTCAAGATACGCCTCATTTCTTGCAAAAATCGCTCCGAGAATTTATAAATTATGTCTTAAAACTGGCTCAACATGATGATATATTGTTTGACTTACAAACGGATATGCTTCAAAAAGATATAGATAGTGGATTATTCTTTGAATCGAATATTCCTCAAGGCTATGGGCTAGGGAGTTCAGGGGCATTGTGTGCCGCCCTATATGCGACTTATGCCAAATCACCAATGCAAGCCCCTTTTACAGCCACTGCTATTGTATCGCTTCGAGCTATTTTTGCTCAATTGGAAAGCCATTTTCATGGTTCAAGTTCAGGTATCGATCCGCTGATCTGTTATTTAAATCAACCTCTATTATTTAAGTCTAGAACAGATGCTGCATTGACGGATATACCCGAATATAGTACAGGCAATGGCGGTCTATTTTTGTTGGATAGCCAACATCCTCGTCAGACAGGGCCTTTGGTGAATTTCTTTGTAGAACGCTCAAAAGATGAGCAGTTCAAAGCATTGTGTGCACAAGAAATTATTCCTTATACCAATCATTGCATTACGGCTTTTTTAGAAAAAGATATTGATACTTTACATCAAAATATTCGATTATTATCGGCGTTTCAACTAGCACATTATACACTGATGGTACCGAACTTTATTCGACCTTATTTTGAAAAAGGACTAGTAAATGATGCTTATACCTTAAAAATATTTGGTGCAGGCGGCGGTGGTTTTTTCTTAGGTTTTACGCGTGATTTTGAACATACAAAAGCCTTGTTGAAAGATTTTCCATTGTATTTGTTGTATCGGTTTTAAATGCTCAATTATAGGAGCAATATCATTTCAAGTACTTAAAAAAATCTGTTTCATCCGCCTAATCCGCGTTTCATTTATCATCGTACATTCGTTTAAAAAGAAACACAGATGATACGGATTGGACGGATTTATACGGATCAGAAAATATTTAAAAATCCGTTATATCCGCTAAATCTGCCTAATCCGTGTTTCATTTATCATTGTACATTCGTTCAAAAAGAAACACGGATAACACGGATCGAACGGATTTGTACGGATTTTTCACCAACCACACCCAATTTTTCAAAAAAAGAAAATACCTTTAAGGAAAGCATAATATAATTTTCAATTCTTCTCCCGATAGCTATCGGGATTCAATTCTCAATTATCATGAGTGAATTAGCCTTAAAATTAATACGCGAAGAAAAAATAAATAAAACAGGAATATTAGATTTAGGAAACTGCGGACTGACCGAACTGCCTGAGGAGTTATTTGAATTGGTTTGGTTGGAGGAGTTAGTTTTAGGGGATTGGACATGGAACAGCATAAAAAAAGATTGGGTTACTTCTTCAAATAAAGAAAAGAGCAATAATTTAAAGTCTATTATCTCTATTAAGGTATTATCAAATCTTAAGCATTTATATTTGAGTTCTAATCAAATCACGGACATCTCGGTTTTAGCAGACTTGAAGCAGTTGCAATCTTTGGATTTGAGTTTTAACCAAATCACGGACATCTCGGTTTTAGCAGACTTGAAGCAATTGCAATCTTTGGATTTGAATTCTAACCAAATCTCGGATACTTTGGTTTTAGCAGACTTGAAGCAATTGCAATCTTTGGATTTGAATTCTAACCAAATCTCGGATACTTTGGTTTTAGCAGATTTGAAGCAATTGCAATCTTTGGATTTGAGTTATAACAAAATCATGGATATCTCCTTTTTAGCAAATTTGAAGCAATTGCAATCTTTGGATTTGAGTTCTAATCAAATCACGGACATCTCGGTTTTAGCAGACTTGAAGCAATTGCAATCTTTGGATTTGAATTCTAACCAAATC
>CAYLSF010001494.1:0-2073 GCA_964385675.1 uncultured Saprospiraceae bacterium | reverse complement strand
GAACAGGGATTACTGGCATTCTTATTCCTTTGGAGATTTAAATGAAATTGCAAACGAGTATCATCATATGATTTTTGAAAGAACTCGAGATATTACTTTTAAAGATCTAACTTATTTTATATGCAAAATGGTCACAAATAACGAAAGTCATGATTTAGTTAATGCTGAATTTTATAAAAATAATATATTTGATGCGTATTATATAAACGATCACTTTGTGAAGATGAATTGACGAGAATGTTCATTAATGATTTGAATATCTACGGTTATCGTATTGAAGTCTTCCAAAATAGGTGCTAAGATCTCTGGCCATTCTATAAAACAATAATCATTACTATCTAGATATTCTTCTATTCCAATAGCAATTGCTTCTTCTATATCTTCAAGTCGATACAAATCCATATGATAAATAACCGATTGACCTTCATAGACATTTACAATCGAAAAAGTAGGACTATTAACAATATCTTCTGTGGCTAACAATTCGCAAAGTGCGATAATCAGAGTCGTTTTTCCAGCACCTATTTCTCCGTTAAAGGTAATAACTCGGGTATTATCACAAAAGGCGAGTAGCTTTTCTGCTACTCGCCTTATTTCTTTTACACTATTTATGATGATTGTATCTTGCATTTTTATCAAAAAATTGCGGCTTTTGACAAATTCCATATTTTATGGAACTAAACTTATCTGAGGAGTGTAACAGTGCCACTATTATTAAATTGTTGCCCATCACAGTTATAACTCACACGATAAATAAAGACATTTCCGTTGACTGGCGCACCACGATAAGTACCGTCCCATTGATCAAACTCATTGGTAGTAGAAAATACACGCTCACCCAAACGGTCAAAGATTTCGAAGGCAATCAAACCATTTCGCAATGCCTGAGGATTACTAATACCAAAGGTTTCGTTAAGATTATCTCCATTGGGTGAAAATGCTTTTGGTAAGAAAATACCTCTACAATCTAAATCTTCTGGATCAATCACGGTGACTTTTAGTGTATCAGTAGTAATACAACCAAAATTATCTGCTACAGATACGGTGTAAGTCGTAGTTGCTTCTGGTGAAAGTATAGGATCAGGAATACTAATATTATTGATACCTTCCAAAGGAGTCCAATTGAATTGACTCGCACAAGTTACGGGAATATCTACTTCTACTTCCTCGCCTAGATAGATAATTGGATCTCTATTGGCGATAATATCTGGTTCTACATAAAGTTCCAAAATTTCCTCTTCGGAAAGCGTTCGATTATATACTCTTAATTCGTCTAATTTTCCTCTAAAACGCTCTGTAGTCTGACCAATACAAGGACTATCAGCGATTCTCAATAAAGCTACATTGGTCAAATCTAAGACGGAACTTGTGACCTTTTCATCTATTAATCGACCATTTAAACATAAACGTACTCTACGATTTTCTCTCATTAGCACATAATGATGCCAACAGGTTAAGTCCAGATTGCTGGATAAAGCAATTTTCTTAGTAGATGTTTCTTGCAAATCCGTAGTAATAAAATTTAGACTTAATAAGTATTCTATATTTAAGCTACTGCCATTGCCTGTACAGTCTACTCGTTTTGATAAAATATTTTGAGAAGTAACAGCATCAAATGGTTTAAAATAAAAACTAATTGTAAAATCATTACGTTCAAAAAGCGCATTGACATTACCACTAAAGTAAATATGATCGTCTATTCCATCAAAGACCATTGCATCGCCAACTACACCACATTCACAAGTTGGATTACCTACGATTGTCCCGTTACCACCTGTTTGGTTTGGAGACAAATCATCAGCAGTACAGTCGTCGAATGGATAGTAAGCGATTAAACCTTGTGTCAATTGTGCATTGGTGTTCCAACTTAGACCTAAACAAAACAATAGTACAATATGAATTCTGTATGATTTCATGAGCAGCTTTGGTTTCAATTTTTTAAAGAGAGCAATCTCTTATTTTTGATCTTCCTAAATTACAAAAGTAGAAAATATCAGCTCAACTTTATTAACACCAATTTTGTATATATTATTGTAAAGTTGATAAACAATCAAAGACTTCGATCATTGGGTT
>CAYLSF010001493.1:0-2073 GCA_964385675.1 uncultured Saprospiraceae bacterium | reverse complement strand
ATTTATTATTCAAAAGTAGATACAAAGTAATAATCAATGAAAATAATTTACAATACAATATTTTTTGTGTTTTTGTCAACTATAATCATGGCTCAAAACGGCAAACCTGCTTACTTACTATACAATAGCAAAGGCAAAAAATCCTCTTATAAAAAGATGATGAAGCAATTGCAAAAGGCAGATATTATTCTTTTTGGCGAGTTTCATAATAATGCAATTGCTCATTGGCTGCAAATAGAAGTAACTCAATCGGTACATGATAAAAGAGAATTGATATTAGGAGCAGAAATGTTTGAAGCCGATAATCAAGAACCTTTAGATTTATATTTACAAGACTCGATTGATGATAAACAATTAGATACTCTCGCTCGATTATGGCCAAATTATAAAACTGATTATGCTCCATTGGTCAATTTTGCGAAAGTGAATCAGTTGAAATTTATTGCGACCAATATTCCTAGGCGATATGCCCGAATGGTATTTAGGCAAGGGATTGAATCTTTAGATACCTTATCAGAGCAAGAAAAAAGTTGGATAGCTCCTTTACCAATGGCGTATGATGGCACACTCTCGCAATATAAAGAGATGAAAGATATGATGGGGGATAGTCATGGTGGGGATAACTTTCCTAAAGCACAAGCCATTAAAGATGCTACAATGGCACACTTTATTTTGCAGCATTGGTCAAAAGGAAAATGCTTTATACATTATAATGGAGCCTATCATTCTGATAAATTTCAAGGCATTTTATGGTATTTGCAACAGCAACAACCCAACTTAAATTATGTGACTATTTCAACCGTAGAGCAAAAAGATATTTCAACATTGGATAAAGAACATTTGAATCGGGCGGATTTTATCATTTGTGTACCTGAGACGATGACGAAAACGTATTGAGGAATTGAGAATTGAAAATGGAGAATTGAAAATTGCTTGAGTTTATAAAATACTGAATTAAAAGTCCATGAGACAGTTTTATATACTGGTATTGATACTGTATCTAGCCAATTTATCATTTGCTCAATCGTATCAAGACCTTTGGGTAGGTGGAAACATCTACTCTTTAGAGGGGGATGGTTCTCAAAAGCGTAATTATGGAATGTTTAAAAACTTACTCTACATTGATGCGGATTCCATTACGAATCTCAATTTACGCTCTGCCTCGGTAGAGGATTCTTTGTTTCGGTATAAACATCCGTATGAATTAAGAGATAAGAAATTTTATAGAAATGTAGAACTATTGGATGTGGTGAATCAATTGGAATTAGTGAATAAGGATACATTGATTTTACAAATGCCAGATAATCCATTTTATTTTGTGTATCAACGGGCAGAACGCTACGAAAAAGCAACGCAAAAAGAGCAGCTATATCAAGATTTAACCCAACATGGTTATACCATGCAATCCGATATTTTTGAGGAATATTATAATAATGATTTTGAAATTCGCTTTTCTCCAACGGGCTATTTTTTTACGGATCAACTCAACCCTTATATCTCTCAACATCCCTATTGGTTTCTCACGGCTTTTGAGGGGGAGTTATTTTTGGTGTTAGGAAAGGGTAATTTCTTTATTCAAATTCATTTTTTTGATAAAGAAGCTATCTATGGCACGTTACACCCGTATAATGAATTGATTCAACTCAATCGAATTGAACCCGCACCCCCTCAATTAAAAGAACCCTTATTAGGTAAGTGGAAAAAACAAGATACCGAGGAATACCTTATCCTAACAGAATACGAAGCTAAACATATTAAAAATAACGAAGTGTTGGGGGGGACGTGGCTGCTAACTCGAAATGGTAAAATGATGCTTTTTCCAGAGTTAGGCGATAATCCACAAGAGCGACAATGGGAAATTGTGGATATTCAAGGGAATATGATGACGGTAGTTAAGCGAGGGGAAAGTAGAAAGGATAGGGCGGTTTTTTTGTATTATAAGCAATGATTAACGCTATGCCATTTAATAAGTTATTTCTAATCGATCAAGCGTTTCAATGTCTAACTCACCTACATTTAATCCATGTTTTTTTTGAAAATCAAAAACGGCTTCTTTGGTTGACTTATCATAGA
>CAYLSF010001492.1:0-2073 GCA_964385675.1 uncultured Saprospiraceae bacterium | reverse complement strand
ATTGCCCTGTGGACGTTACCTCAAAATTGGAGGCCGTAGAACCATTTTGCCATTGCAATTGTGTGTAAGGCGTATTCACTTGTAAATTAAGTGTTTCATCAGGGCAAAGTGTTATATCTGCCCCTAAATCTAAGTTAGGTTTGGCTTGTACTTCTATTATTTGTTCTACGGAATCAATACCTTCAGGATGTGTGACGGTTAAGGTGACTTTAAAGCTACCCGATTGTATATAACAAATAGTCGGTGGTGTTTCGCCAATGTATGTGTTGGGTGTACCACCTTCAAAGTGCCACGTCCATTGTTGTGCTGTGGCATGACTTTGATTATAAAATTGTGTACAATTACCTTCACAAAATGCCGTAGCATCCGCTGTAAATTTTGCAATCACTTGATGCGTACAATGTGTAGTTAAGGTGGTATTTGGTAGTATTTGAGGCGTTATATTCTGATTAGAAAAATCATTTTGTGGTATTGTGTTTAAACTACGAGTGACACTTACAAAGTTAAGTGAAGTGGTTGTTAAATTTTCGACTTGTGGAATAGAGCAATTGGTTATTTGCCCTGTTGCATCTGTTTTTATAATTATCAATTCTTTTTGGTGTGTCACTGGATTTTTGGAAGAGCCTACTGCTATTAAATGTCCGTCAGAAGTGGTCATAATGGTTTTAAAAGTGGTTTCTTGACCGACCAAAAAGGATTTTGACCATAATACATTACCGTTGGTATCAGAGGCAAATAGATACCCTTTTGGGGTCGCATTTGCTACAGATTCTCCAATTCCAATGACTTGTTGATTGGTATAATTGATGAGTTTTGTAATACGAAAGTTTTGATTTTGAATGGGTAATGAAAAGGACTGTTGTACTGTTCCTTGTGCATCTGTCTGCACTAGTGTCATATCGGAACGATTATTAAATCCCGTTTTAGAACCCCCAAACCATAAGCTATTGCCTATGGTAACCATTGTATGATAACAATTGGATAAACCATCGCCTTGTGTAGTGTATTGCTGAATTTGCCCATTGTTATCTAAGTGTAGAATAAATCCATCTAATTCTACAATACCTGTGGAACGATGATAGCCTGTAATGACATATCCTTGATTGGTTTCCACCACATCCAAAGCCGCTTCATCTCCATTGTTAGCCATGATTTTTTGCCAAAGGACTTGACCTTGCAGATTTAGTTTTTGAATTAAAATATCTTGATTGGAGGTTGCATTATAACTTTCAGCATAGCCAACCATCAGTAGGTGTCCATCTGAAGTTGTGATAACAGCGTGAAGTTCTTCGTTTTCTATACTTCCAAATCGTTTTGACCATTGCACTTGACTATCGCCATTAAATTTTGTAGCTAAACCATCTTGAGAGTTTTGGGCTGTATTTCGCCAACCCACCATCACAAACCCACCATCATTAGTAGTGATTAAATCATGCACATGTCCATTGAAATGTATCGTATGTATCAATTGCCCTTGACTATCTAAAGTTAATATGCTGATTTTTTCCTGTCCTGTAGTAGCGTTTGTTCCAATGATAATATTCCCATTAGAAAGTTGACAGATAGCTGCACCTTCCTGAGGGACGCTAGGCAGTGTTTTAATAAAAGTCGATTGACCATTCATTAAATTGGCGAGTAAAATTATCAGTAGAATGCTCGTAGTTTTGATTAACATAACGCTATATTTTTGACACTTCGGGACAGAAGTTGAATTAAGTAATTAGGAGGACTAGAAATGAGTAATTAGAGAAGGGGTAAGTGTTTTAAATAAAGTTATGTTAATTTAATGTTAACTCAAAATTAATTTAATGTTTATTTGGAAAATGAGTTGTTTTTACTGTAAATTTTAGCCTAATATTAGACTAATCCTTTCCCAGAATCCCAAACAGACCGTCTTTCCGTGCTTGACACGGAATCTTACTAATATTAGTTACGACTTTTTGAAAAAAAGAGTAGTGAATATTCGTAAATAGAACTAGAATGAGTTGATATATTGGATTGGTCAATATTTCCTTCTATTAAATGTAAATTGTTATTTACAATGAATCAAAAAATATATGTTACATATACGGA
>CAYLSF010001491.1:0-2073 GCA_964385675.1 uncultured Saprospiraceae bacterium | reverse complement strand
GCCTTACTCCCGATAGCTATCGGGATTAAACCTATAAAAATGCGTTCATTACTACTTTATACATTAATAATATTTGTTTCGTTTACGGCTTGTCAAAATGGTACACCTTCTGCGGAGGATCAATCTCCAGATGAATTAAAAACGTCTATCGAGCAATTACAGACAGAATTAATGACTGTAAAAGATAGCGTTAAACGCTTAAATCCAGATAAAGCCATTGCTTTGCTAGAAAGCTATGAAAACTATGTGGACAAAGCGGATATCAATCGCACCGAAAAAGTGAACTATCTTTTCAAAGCACATGATGTAGCACGTTTGCTACAAAGAACCGATCAAGCCCTTGCGTACTTAAATCGGATTTCTACAGAATTTAGAGACCATCCTAAATCAGCCAATGCCTTATTTCTACAAGGATTTCTCTATGATTCTGAGAAAAAAGACTACGACAAAGCAGCAGATTTTTATAATCAATTTATGCGTCGTTTTCCAGACCATGAACTTGTACCTGATGCCTTACAGTCTATGAAGTTTTTAGGCTTATCGCCAGAAGAACAGTTAGAGAAGATATTGAAAGAACAGAAGCAATAAACCGTCATTCCGAACTTGTTTCGGAATCTCCCAAGCCGTCAGAACGGAATCAGAAGCTTTAAGAAAAGCTAAAAGCTAACCTTTTTCACCTTATGGCTTGGGAGTCCCGATAGCTATCGGGAGAATCAAGTTCAGCACGACGTAAAGACTTTCCACCTTCATCCAACAAAGGAAATCCTTCTCGCTCCAATAATTCTAAGAACGTTGCTCGTTGATTACCTATAAAAATATCGCTAAGCAACTCAATATGCTCTTCATCTTCAATATCAATTTTCAAATAACCTTCTCCTTTTGTTATTTGTGTAATATCATTGATATCAAATACTTCAATTTTATCTGTAATTTTTAGAAGTTGTGTTGGAGTTAACACTAACCGATGATTCATGTAAAACTCTCGAAAAACTTCTATGATTACAAAGACCAGAATTCCTGTAAATCCAATACCTAAAAGATTTCCTTCTATGGCTTCGATATTAAAAAATAGCATCAGACCAATCATTATCCATTTGAAGGTTGGTAAAAAATCTTTTGGTATTGGCATCTCAATTAAGAATTGTTCTTCTGATCGGAATTGTATCAATTTAAAAATTTCATACAACCGATAGGAAAGCATAGTCACCAAAAAGATTACCGTAATTTCATAAGCATATTTTAATTGGAAATTAAAAAAATGAGCTATCCAGAAGATGGATACGTATAAAATACCCAGTCCCCAATAGATACTCCATTTTGGTCGTTTTTCAAACATGGATCTATACTAAATTTTATGAAGTTAATGAGTCTAATACCACTAAGTCAATTGATTGTACAAAACAACTTTAGTAGTTTCATTTTTCATAAAGTTAGTTAAATTTAAAATTTACTAAACATTCTAAAATGGAAATAACTCTATTGCTTATCATTCAGACGATTTGTCATTGCCTTGAGACAACTTTAATGCTTCTACTTCATCTAACAAAGGAAATCCTTCCTTTTCCAATAATTCTAAGAACGCTGCTCGTTGATTATCTTTAAAAATATTGCTAGGTAACTCAATGTAATCTTCTTCTTCAATGTCAATCCCAATGTAGTCTTCTCCTTTCGTTATTTGTGTAATATCATTGATATCTATAAACTCAATCTTATTCTTCAATTTTATCAGTCTAGTAGGCGTTAAAATCAATCTTGTTCCTACGTATTCCCTAACAAATTCAATAACTCCGAAAATAATCAGAAAAAGCCAATCCATATCAATTAAAAATTCTTCATATCCTCTAACTGCATGAAGTAAACTAAGACCATAAATTAACCACCATAGGGTTGGTAAAAATACTTTAGGCAAAGGAACTTCTGTTAAAACCTGTTCTTTCGATTTAAACCAAATTATTTGGTATATTTCCTTCAATCGAATTAATAACATGACTATTAATCCTACAACTATCAATTCTTTAAAATAAGGAATGTTAAAATCAAAAAATCGGGCAATCAAAGAAGCCAAAAAGTAAA
>CAYLSF010001490.1:0-2074 GCA_964385675.1 uncultured Saprospiraceae bacterium | reverse complement strand
AAAATACTATGTTTATGGTATTAGTTGAAAATTTGAGCTATAACTTCCACAGTTTTCTTAATGATGTTCTTATACTATAAACATGGTATTTTCAGTCCCGCATTTTGTATTGACCTTTGTAGCGACAATAATTCATGAAATTTTAAAAATCATTAAAAATGACAAAACCAGAAATTGCGAAACATTTAGTTCAAGATGTTTTTATGAATCACTTTAGAAATGAAAAACTGGAAAACTTTGGAGATAGGCATTTTGGAGATGACTTTAGTGAGGATAGTATTGATATGAGTACTATCAAGTCGACTATGCTCTATGGTGATTTAGGTATGATATTAATACAAGATATTATACTGTTTTCTTCGGATATAGGAGCAGGATTTAGCCAATACGGTTTTGACCAGAAGGCTACAGCCGATTTAATTATGGAAATCATGAATAAGAATAGATACGGCTCTCCGCACAATATGTCCTTAGGAGATATTATTGATGCAATTCATAAAAAGATACATGACTAGATGAAAGAATGGAATAAACTCTAATTTCAGACCGCTTCATATTTATAGTATTCATTTTTACTAGTATGAAAAAAATGAATACTATAAATACTTATTCACTCGAATATGATAGCCATTTTCGGTATTTATGACTAATTCTGCATCTATTCGCTTTGCTCGCATTTTCATATTCTGCATACCATGTCCTGATTTTTTACTGGTGAATTTTCCATTAGTAGAAGTCATAGGAGTGATTTCGGATAATTGTTCTTTAATATCCAATTGAAATAGATTTTTGGAATAGGTGACATTGACTAAAATAACCTCGGCATTAGAATGTTTGACCGAATTATTAATCGCCTCTTTAAAAATAAAGAAAAGATTTTGACGGACTTCATGCAAAAGCGGTCTTTGATTGATTACTTTTTTAGTGTCCAATAAATAATTTATACCTGCGGGTGTCAAGGTCTCTTCCAATTGCTCTTCCATTCGCAGGAAAATATCTACTGATGTATCATTCCGAGCATCTATTGCCCAAATCAAGTCTCGCATCGTATCTATAGAACTACGACTCGTACGCACAATTTCTGCTATAATATCATCTGCCCGTTCTTTGGAAACATATTTTATCATTTCGGCTTGCATCGCTAATCTTGATAGCAACGAACCTACATCATCATGCAAATCAGACGCAATACGGGTACGTATTTCTTGCCGTTTTTTGTATTGAAAGATTTGGTAGCGATAAATCGCATAAAATATGCCTCCTATCACTGTGATACAGAGCAATATAAACCAAACGGTCAAATAAAAAGGTCGAACTACATAAATTGGAATATCAAGAATCGTATCCGTAAACTGTCCATTCGGTAATAAGGCTTTGATGCGTAAAGACTGTTGACCATAAGCTAAGCGTCCTAGTGTGAGTTCATTGCCCTTCATGGATGTCCAAAGTGAATCGGACAATTGAAAATAATATCTAGCATCTTCACTCCAAGTGTAATTATTCAAACCGAATGTCATCGTAAAATAGAGGCTATTGGGATAAAGCACTATTTTCTGATTTTCTTTAAAATAGTTGGTTAGATTTTCCAATTTATCAGTATTGCCCAGATACTGTTCAATTTCTACGAGAATAGGATGCGTATTTGTTGGTCGTTTTAATTCATTTTTAAAATCATTGGGATGAAATATCGTGATACCTTTAGGACTTCCAAACATCAAGCGACCGTCTTTATCTTGAAAATGAGCAAGAGAACGAAATTCATTAGTAGTCAGACCATCTTTTTGAGTATAGATTTTAAAGCGATGGCTTTTCTTTTCAAATTGAATGATGCCATGATTTGAAGATAACCACAAAAAACCATTGTTATCTTCATAAATACCATGAACGACGTTAGTTAAATCATTGCCAAAACGAAAGGATTGAGTGACTCCTTTGGATTGATAAGGTTTCCAATGCACCAGACCTCTACCGCCTGTTGCTAACCAAAATGTATTATCCGATTTATCGTGATAAATATATCTGATGCTAGTAGCTGGTAGATAATATTTTCCTTCGCCTTTTATATAGTATCGTT
>CAYLSF010001489.1:0-2080 GCA_964385675.1 uncultured Saprospiraceae bacterium | reverse complement strand
GATAAAATTAAGCAGCTACTAGAAATCGTAGTAGCTGCTTTGTAAAATGAAAAGTTTTTACTTATATTGCAAACCCTTCAATAATTTCTAAATTGTATTTTTTTTTCTAAAACTATAACTTGGGATTAAAATCAAGTTATGGACAAATTGAGTAAAGTGATTCTTAATAAATTAACTGAAATAGCAATTGAAAAGGGCTACAATCCCAAAGAGAGAGGCGCTATCAAAATGTTAGTCCGTAACTACTTAGAATCAAAAGGTTATGAAGGGAAAAGTGAAGTAGAACGCACCAAAGAACTAAATACAGCATATCGTAGTTTTAAAAATTTCTTTAAAGGTGATATACAGTTTACGTCTGATACATTAGATGCTGTTTTAGACGCCTTAGATGTAAAAGATATAACCTTTAAATATGATACAGTGAAGTAAAGTGAAATTTTTTTCATTATAAAAATGAAAAGTATTTCATTTTAAGTGAAATAATTGTATGTTTGCATTGTCAATTGAAATTATTCAGTTTACAAAAATTTACAATCATGCAAAAGATAACATCAAAAAGCGACGCCTTTAAAGCTTGTTGGAAATATGTAAAGCAATTAATTGACGGTTGTAGAAAGTATGGATGGACATTGAGGAAATTATTTAACCGTCATATTGGAAGCTTTATGCGTAAATTCTATCAATACGCCAACGGCACAAAATCCATAGCAGATAAAGCGGCTTATGCCTTTTATAATAAAAAATCGTCATTCGGTAATTTTACGAATGATTAAGAGTGTGGAGTTTATTTTTTGTAAATTTTTTGTTTAAGCAGCGACATTGTTCGCTGCTTAATTTTACAAAAGATGACTTCTTCAATAAGGTTAAGGATTTAGCAATCAAAAAATTTACACACATTACATACATTTTAGATCACTCAAAAATTAAGGTAAGATGGTAGGAGCAGCAACACCGAATATTGAACATCTAGTAAAGGAAGAGCAAACGGTATTTAGTCAGTATAAAGATGTATCGACTTTAGTCTTTGCATGGATGGAGTTTAACAAAATTCCGCTAACCGAAGCTCAAGCTAACCGAATAGAAGCCTTAGACCCTAAACATCTGGAGCAAGATAAATTCATACGAAAGCAAGTGCTTAACCTGGTGCCTCAAGCAAAGAATGAATTATTAAATATACTCGTTGATAGCTTTTCCATAGAAGATTTAGCGACGATGTTTCAACAGATGAAAACCACTTATTTGCAAGGCGAACGCTCCGAACGAGAAGAATTAATGCTTAATATAATCTGCCTATTTTTCACAAATGCTAAAGTTCGTTTAGGTAAGAACAGTTAATAATTATATTTATATTTATTCTTTTATTAGATATTATATCAAATAATGAATAAAATATCTATATTTGTACTATGCTAACTAGTTTAAGGAAAACATTCACCCTCTCATGGTGAAAGATTTGGGTTCGATACCCTTGTTAGCGACCATAAGAAATTAATGTAGATGTAGGATTTTCAACCCGAACTACTTTAAAAAATGTCTCTGGAGAATTGGCATTGGTCAATCTGTGAAGGAGAAATTAACTTGGTTTAATTTAATTAAGTTAAGTTAAAATTGAAAGTCCTACTAATCATGTGATGTAAAAGACTAAGATTTGACTTCTAGGAAAGACTAGTAAATGCTAGTGTAGCTCAGTTGGTTAGAGCGAGAGCGTATAAAACCGCTAAAGGTCATAGGTTCGAGTCCTATCACTAGTTCGAGATTGGGGTTTGTAGTAACACGGAAACTCATGCTTGGTAGGAACTATATGACGAAGCTGAAAGGGGCTTGTTGCAACTGGAAACCAAGAGTGGTCGGCGATGCACAATGAGGTTTAAAATGAGGTACAAGTAGTTTTAAATTTTAGCGAGAAGCATTAGGGGTTCGATTCCCCTACTTGGTTCAATTTTTTGATTGAGTTAAATTCAAATATTAGGAGTCATACTCAAAATGACTCCTTTTTATAGCTCAATCTATTTTTTAATCATTGATTTAACAATAGTACGGAAAATTTTTATTCAAAAAAGTGTGGATAAATAAAAAAGAA
>CAYLSF010001488.1:0-2084 GCA_964385675.1 uncultured Saprospiraceae bacterium | reverse complement strand
AACTTAGTGGTCAACTGCTCAAGACGAATATCCCTTTTACTGAGCAATGACAAATCTTTGATATCCATGCTCACCTCTGGCCCTAAAATCTCAAAGTCTTTGGCAAGCACCTCCAACTCTTTAAAATTGAGTATTTCTTTATTTTTAGTCATTATTCTATAATCCTTTTCTTAAAAAGAAGAATTTTAAAGTGGCGATTTCAAATTTTATAAAAAATTTTGAACCAATCAACGAAAAGCTTTACACCCTCTTTTATATTAATTGACGGCTTATAGTTGATTTCTCTTACTAAATCTTGTAGATCGGCATGGGTACTGTATACATCTCCATCTTGCATTGGTAGAAATTCCTTTCTTGCTTCCTTCCCCAGTGCTTGTTCCAATTCTTGAATAAAATCCATGAGCTTCACAGGACTTCCATTCCCAATATTTAGAACTCTTGATTGGTTACCGTCTTTATCAGGTTTAGGGACAGAAAAAGTGATCTTATTCATCCCGTTTACTATGTCTCCCACATAAGTAAAATCACGTGCCAACTCTCCATTGTTAAATACTTTGATAGTCCTATCTTCTAAAATAGCTTTAGCAAAAAGCATTGGAGCCATATCAGGTCTGCCCCATGGGCCATAAACGGTGAAAAACCTAAGACCTGAGGTAGGTATGTTGAACAGATGAGAATAAGTATATGCCATAAGTTCATTACTCTTTTTTGTTGCGGCATACAGACTTACCGGCTCGTCTGTTTTTTGTTTTGTGGAAAACGGTTGTTCTTCGTTCAACCCATAAACACTTGAAGAACTCGCATATACTAAATGCCTCACTGGGTATGTTCTACACGCTTCAAGGATATGACTAAATCCAACAATATTAGATTGAATGTAAGTACTAGGGTTATCTATACTGAATCTAACCCCGGCTTGAGCTGCCAAATGAACAACGAAATCGAATCTATTCTCACTAAACAAATGATATAGTTGTGTTTTATCTGTTAAATCTAACCTTATGAAAGTAAAATTTGAAAACTTATCACTTGACACCTTTAGATTATATCTAATATAATCAGGTGATATCCCCAGCTGTTTTAGTCTTTCAAACTTCAAAGTCATTGGGTAGTAATCATTAATATTATCTAAACCAATCACATCAAGGTTCGCATTTTCAAGGAAGCTGAGAGCTGAATGATAACCAATAAATCCGGCAACTCCAGTAATTAATATCTTCAAAATAGAATCAATTTGTTTTTCAATAAAAGTTGATAGTATACTTTATTTGAGAGCAGGCTTTTGTCAGATACATTACGAAGGTAGAATTTTTTATCCAATTCAGTAATTCCGATTTCCTAGTTTCTATCAACGTTTTAATAGGTTATCAATATCTTGAAGAATTAGTTTTCCACCTTCAATTGATAGCAAGATAAATGGAAGACCAAAAAGGTATTGGAATGTTTTGTAAGCTACCTGATATAGAAAATTTATATGAAGCATTTTTGAAACTATGATCAAGGCAATTAATCCAAATACAATTGAAATTAATCCTAGCCAGATATTATTTCTAGCTTTAAGATTGGATGAGAATAGAAAAAAAATAAAGATCAAATGCAATAGCAAATAAGAAGGATAATATATAAGCCAGCCCAAGTAGTAATCTTGGTTTTCCTCTGCAAGAGAAAACGAGTTTAGCTTCTGGAGTAAGTTATCAGGATTATAGTTTAGTAATTGTAGACCACTGTAAACGATATCAGCATATAATCTACAAAACCAAATTCGTAGAAATCCATATGCAAGAATAGCAAATAAGACAATTATCGAGGCAATTCTATTTTTAATCAAATTTAATTTTTTGCTAAAATGGAGTATTTATTCAACCAAAAACGCCAAATTGAGAAAACGAAAAAATATACAATAAATACATATGTATATTTATGATTAAAATGGAAGGTTTCTTGAAAAAACTTATAGTTTAGTGCTAAAGTGATTTCTCTAAGAACATTAATAAAATAGATTAAAGTAACCCCAATTGGAATAAAAATCAATTTGTATTTCCATTTTCCAGGAAAACATAATAAGAATCCAATGTAAAGTGCAA
>CAYLSF010001487.1:0-2084 GCA_964385675.1 uncultured Saprospiraceae bacterium | reverse complement strand
GACAAAATACTGGATAATGTAGAATCTATTCTGGGCACTAGCTTTTATTTATACGTTAATAGTTTTCTTTATAAACCGTATCAAAAAGAAAATGCTGTACCATGGCATCAAGACTTCATGAATAGGAGTAGCGAATCAGAAAAAATAATTGTTTGGATAGCACTTGATACATGCACTAGACATAACGGCTGTTTAAAGATAATTCCTGGAACACATCGACAAGGTTTTAAAAATTGGTATCATGTTTCTGGAACAACTCATCATGACCGACTTGATCAAAAAGAACTAAATACTGAAAAAGCACAATTAATCGAAATGGAAGCTGGTGATGCATTAATATTCAGCAACTATTTAATACATTCTAGTGAACAAAACAGTTCCGACAAGAATAGACAAGCATTACGGTTTGTATACAAGGCCTTGAATGATACGAATATTCCCCGTGGCTCACCAATAATGATTCGTGGAGGAATGCCAAACGATTTAAAGAATATTCCAGATTCAAGAACAAAAGCTTCTAGAGTTAATATAAAAAGAAGCAAACTTCAAAAAATCGCTTATATAATTGCTAATAAACTAATAAATTTTGCAAACAAAAAAATATAGATTAGCCTCGCATTTCATTTTTATATAATTCAAGATGTTTCATTGATATCTGCTTGATATCATAATCTTGCCTGACTTTTTTCAGACAGTTAATTCGCATAGACTCCTGTTGCTGCTTATTATTCAACAGTGTCTCTGCTTGTTTTAAAAGGCTAACTGTGTCGCCCTTCTTTACTAATATTCCATGACGTCCATGTTCAACCATCTCACTAATACCACCACAATCAAAAGCAACAATTGGTGTTCCGGCAGCCATGGACTCCATGATAGTATTAGGCAAATTATCCTCTAATGATGGCATTAAAAATATATCACTAACCGCATAAATCATTTGCATTACATTTTCATCATGAATAAGCCCCAAATGCCTTACTGATATATTATCATCAAATTCCAGTGAACTTTTGCCGACTATCAAAAAACAAATCTTTTTAAGTGACATGATTTGACTAATTAATTTTATGGTAGATGCATAGTTTTTTCTTTTGTTACTAATATCTGCTGCCGCAAGTAATACATACTTTTTATCTTGCAAGCCTAGTTCTTTTCTAGCCTCTGACTTTACATCGAAAATATTTTTATTAATAGCAATCCCATTTGGTATTACATTGACTTTAACGTTATTTAATAAAGAACTTTTTCTTGCTAGATCAGCCATATATTGGCTTGGTGATATAGCGCTAATATTGTTTTTTATATTGGAATAAAAATTATACTTGGCATGCCAGATTTTTCTGGACTGATCATTCTCTTTTTTTGAGTCTAATTGAGGACAATATCCACACTTGTTTATATAGCGACCACAACTATCATCATAATGACAGCCACCAGTAAAGTAATTCATATCATGCAAAGTCATTACGACAGGTTTTTTACAGTTTTTTGAGAATAAATGTTCATAACGCAAAAAACCTGCTGTCCAATGCATATGAATTAAATCGGCTTCGTTAAATATTTTTTGTGATGAAAGATCGGGAATAGCCTTAGTATCACTAAACATTTGATAAACACTTTGCCTTTCTTTATATGTTAAAATTAATGGTTTATTTATCCACTCACTATAAGTTCGGAGCAATTTTTTAAATGGGAAAAAACCTTTGCTATAACTGTTATACACATGAATATGTTTAGCATTTGTTCTCTTTCTTAAAACCAGCATATTTGATTCTATGCCTTGTGAATTTAACTGACGAGATAGACGTAATGCTGCTATCCCTGCTCCACCTGCATCTTCATTACATAGGTGCAGAACTCGGATAATTTTTCTCCAGATCAGTTTTCATTACAGCATCAAGCATCTTTGGCAACTTTTCATGCCATCGACCATTGATAACATCCTCCAAGCTTAACATCCTATCTAGCTTATCTCTTTCACAAAGATAAGAATGTATTTTGCCTCCGCTTGTATAATCAATAGCAATAAAGGGCATATTTAATGCATCTGCAAATACTACAGAGTGATAGCGCATACAAATATT
>CAYLSF010001486.1:0-2087 GCA_964385675.1 uncultured Saprospiraceae bacterium | reverse complement strand
CTGCTCTTTTTTTCCAGGTATGATTATCTAAATACTGTAGATAAGCTTGTTTGCTAAGCATCTCGGCAAAATCAGTCGAATTAGCAATGCGTTTTAAGGCTTGATTCCACATATCAATATCATCAGGTTTCACCAATATACAATTCTTTTCGCTCGTTAAAATTTCCCGTAGAACAGGTAAATCTGACGATATTATCGGCACGCCAACCGACATATATTCAAATAACTTCATTGGAGACATCCAACTAGCTGTATCTACCCCCGGTAAACCAACAGATACAGATCGCTGATATGGCATCAATAACACATCCATCATGGCCATTGCTTCGCGTACCATTGCAGGTTGTAAATGCCCCATAAAGTATAAATTCTTGTTTGTATTATTCTGATTATATTTGTCTATTTCAGTATCATTTCCACCATAAATAATAAATGCTGCGTTTGGATTTGAGCTTGCCATCGCCTGGATGATTTCCAACCCGCGTCCAGGATATAAATGTCCAAAGTAACCTACTATTAATTTGTATGAACTCAGATCACAGCAACCATCTAAAAACTTTTTTCGAGTCTTTAACTTTTGTGACTCTGTCATAGGTGTTTGGCCAATTCGAGCCGCATCATGCAAAACTACTATATTGTTACTTTTAACGTTATGGAAATCTAAAATTATTTTTTTTAGCGCATCAGATATAACAACACAAGATACTTTTGAGGATGTTAACAACCATTTCTGAAGTAGTTTTCTTATACCAGTATCTGGAGCATGTGTTTCATAAACTACATTTTGCCGAAACAGCAATCCTAGAATAGCGGCACCATAAAGATTGCGGGAAATAATAACATCTGGTTTATCCCCCAAAACTTTCCCCTTAAGAAATTCAACAACGGCTTTTATCGCAATTAGAAACTCAGAACCACGCGCTATCTTACTCTTATATAAGTATTGATTTATAGAACCACAATCGATTCCATAAAATTCACAAATAGCATTTTCACGTTTAGCATTTTTATTAAAATTAGTACGTGCAAATAACAACACATGACAACCAATATTTGACAGTGCTTCACACATATTCATTACATGAATGGAGTTTGCTGAGCGCGAAGGAATTAAAGATGGAGATATATAATAGGCTTTCATACTATGCAGAAAAAGAACCATTAATTACATTTTTAATAGCTGTTTCAGTCCTAATGCATGCCTGACCATCTGGTATGTATATTCTATCGAATAATAAATCATTTAATTCTTTGTCAGTATTGTCTTTTTTATGTTTAGTTTTAATAACTTCTTCAATATCTTGTGCGGAATTAACATAATTCGCCATATTGGGGTATTCTTCGAAAAAATCTTGTACTTCACCACCTCTAAAATCGGGGGTCATAACCAACCTCCTAGCAGCAAAGGCTTCAAGTAACACTGTAGAATTAAATCCGATAATTGCACAGGCATTCTTAATATAATTAAATACATTCCCAGTGTTTGTTATTGTAAGGTTGGGTAATTCATTAAAATTATTTTCAGCTGCAATCTTCTCTACATAATTTAAATACCTAGGGTTACTTTTTGTTTTTATAATGACATTTAAGCTGCTATTTGATTGTGCAAATTTCATCACTTCAATATGAAAATCCATCATCTTTTTGTTATACCTATCCATTACATCTTCAGGTAAATTCAAATGCCGAATTTTATCTTCCAAGTAGAATGAAAAAAATACTATATTCGAACCAATGGTTTTAATACCAAAATATCTATCCATTCTAGGGATACCAACAGTTTCCACAATATTTTGATCTATCCCTTTGATCTTACTCTCAATAAATGCATTACGAATGTTGTCGTTGTACACTAATAATTTACTGCCGATAAATTTATTATTCGTGTATGTTTTCACTACCATTTCGTGTGCTTTATGTGCATCCACACCTTTTTTAAAAACAGGCGAGATACCTTCTTTGAAAAGAATAATAAAGGGGGTACCATTATTCATAGCAACATTTGCTAACTCTTGCTGCCAGGCATACACATAATTTGCAGTTAAAATAGCATCAATTTTTATTTTCTTTGATAGTTGCTTAATTAG
>CAYLSF010001485.1:0-2087 GCA_964385675.1 uncultured Saprospiraceae bacterium | reverse complement strand
ATTTCAATTCTTTTTTACTATTGGGTACTCCATAATCTCTCAATAATCCTGTGAAATTGGCAAAAGTGCTTTCCTCTGAAAATTTATCCCCTAATGACCAGCCTCCATATTTTAAAATCGTATCCAATACTTTTATTTCTAAGTCCGTCAATTCTGAAATAGGCGTGTCTTTAATTAGTTTTTCTCGTTTCTCTGTGATAATCGACAACATTGCATCTGTAACATCTAAAGATTCCATAGCAGAACATGGAATGAGTGCTTCACAAAGTGCATTTAATATTTTTTCCCTATGTGCTTCATCAGCATAACTAGATAATAATGCACTTATATACCCTGCTACTTCTCCCTCATTGAAATATAAATTTTCAACGTAACTATAAGTTTTCCCTGCTTTTAAGCCTTCTATAAATACCTCTATCACTTTATCAGATAAAGTATCTTTAAAAAAGCAAATACTTGCACAAATGCGTACCAATAAATCTTCGTGATTTAAGTAATGTTCAAGCTCAGTATTATCAAATGAATATTTCGTATTTCGAGTCAAATAACCGATACTCAACAATGCCCCTGCAATATCAACGGCATCTTTTAAATTGGGTAAAACGGCTTTGATCAACGGAATCGTTGTCCTAGACCACGTAGGAAACCACGCTACCGTATAAATTGCAACACGTTGAATCGCCACATTTGTATCTTCTATGAATTTAAACAGAGCAGGCAAACCATTTTCTACACTTTCATAGCAATCTAATACAACCAGAGGACCATAACCATATTTATTGCAGTTTGTCAATTCTTCTCCAGTTAAATTTTGTTGAGCCGTTTTTAAGTCCTTTTTAAACGCTTCTACATTCAATCCTCGAAGCAAATAATATTCTTCATACCCCAACGCTAAATTCACCAAATAATAAATCAACTGCTCCTTCTCTACTACCCTATCACTTTTGATTAATTCATAGATAAATGGAACAGCATACGGGGTCGCTTGATAGCGTGTCCCTTGATGAAAAATATTTCCATACAATGCCCATCTCGCATTTTTACGGTCTTCTTCTTTCGGGCTCAGTAATTTTCTAATTAAACCAGGTACATCACTAGCTTCCCCATAAGCATGCGTTAAAGCTGACCAATTAATCTTATCTAATCCTTCTAAAAGTTTTGACATGGATCTAGCTATTTAGGTATTAAGACTCTCTTTTCTCATTATCTATCCGTCGATAGTTCCAACAAAAAAGCCCACTTTGAAAGTTTCAAAGTGAGCTTTTCTATCAAAAAAAATTTATTTACATTTCTGTAATTACTTATTAGTTGGCACTTGAATAGACGGTGTAGGTGCATTGTTGTTAGTAGCTGTTGCTCCACCCTTTCCTTCTACTTCTCCTACTAAACGAATTGTCGTAGTTGCAGGCTCAGTATTTGCTGTAATCGTAACCGCTTGATTACGCTTTCCTGCTTTACCTTGACTATTGAATACAACCTTAATTTCGCTAGCCGCACCTGGTGCAATCGGTTCTCTAGGCCATTGTGGTACCGTACATCCACATCCACCTTTTGCATTACTAATTACTAAAGGCTCTTTACCTGTATTCTTAAATTTAAAGGTATGCTCAACTTTCTCTCCTTCTTTTACTGTACCAAAATCAAATGACGGTGAGTCAAATGTCATATTTGTTTTTGGACCAGATGGTGGTGGAGGTGTTTGAGGTTGAACAGGCTGAGGTGTTGGCGTTGCATTATTTGCAGGTACATTATTACCAACCGCATTCATATTAGTTGGAACGGTCGTATTAACGCCATTTAAATCATTTGCTGCCGCTTGACGTAAATTAGCTGAACTAGAATCAAAAATTCCGCTCAATTGCAATAACAATAGGACGATGATAACGCCTAACATCCCTATCTGTATCTGATTCGCTTTGCTCATTTCTCCCATGATAATGTGTATTTGAAGAAAGAATAAATTTCTTTTTTGTGAATAAAAATTAAGTAATTGCTTGTTAAGGCACGTTACAAAAATAACTTTTCAATCTGAACGGCTACTTTTTCCCTCACTCTTCATTAAAAAATCTAGGAATAGCCCGCTATTC
>CAYLSF010001484.1:0-2090 GCA_964385675.1 uncultured Saprospiraceae bacterium | reverse complement strand
TTCCGTTTACGGGATGGATGATGTTATTATATTATCAAATACTTGCATTAGGACTGTATCAATATGGACAAGAAAAACTGCTTAACTCCATTTTACCAATAATTCCTCTTTTTTTGATTGGGCTTAATCAGGCACTTTTAGATGGTTCTATTTGGCATTTCTTTTTAGAAGAAACAATCATAGAAGTGACGACAATTATCATAGCCCTAATCATTTTATTATTATTTTTTAAAAATCCAGAAGGGAAATCTATTTGGGATGAAAGGATAACGATAATCGCAGCGATTGTCTTTATTTTATTACTTAGCTTGGGCGTTGTAGGTTTTTTTACAACTTGGGTAGATATTCAATTTTACACTTCAAAAGGAGATACCGAACATTTGATAAATTTTGGACTAGCCTTTCTGGTACAGCTATGGGGAAATGTGCGCATATTTAAGAAAATAGCACACCGAGAGATTAATTTAGAAAGTGTATATGAAAAATGGAGTGGCGGAAACGAGAACGTAGGAGGATTGATTATTTTTGGGCAAATTGTAATATGGACTTTGATAATCCCTATAATTTATTGGTTGTTATAGACGCTTATGGTTCTCTAAAAAAGTTTGTAGTTTGCGTGTAAAATTGAAAAAATTAAGATTGATTACGAGGTGATTGGTAACTGATATTTAAAAGATTGTTTATCACATACCAATCACTAATCACCAGTCACACCGTCGAAAATTTATGATAAGATTTAGGCTTTGGCGATTTCCATAATACTTTTTAAAGCTCCATATTTATTTACAGGCAGTTGCTCTAAATTTTGCAGGCGTTATACCTTCATATTTTTTAAAAAATTTAACAAAATTAGTAGGCTCGTCAAATCCTACCTCAAGACCAATTTGCTTGATAGAATGAGTGGTATTCGCTAATTTTCGTTTTATAGAAAGAATTAAAGTATTAGTAATAAATGTTTTAGCGGGTTGTTGGATGATTTCTTGCGTTATCATATTGAGCTTTTTGGTGGACATAAACAAAGCCGTAGCGTAAGCCTTGACACTTCTCTCTTTGAAAATATTAGTTTTAAGCAATTCCTGTAAACTGATAAATTCTTTGTAGTAGGTGGAATGAATAGATTGTGTTAAGTTTTGGATACGGAGTCGCTCTGATTGTAATAGAAAAATGTGTAATAACGACTGTAATAATGGAATCGTCGCAAAGTCACGGTATTGATTAAATTCTGTTTTTATTTGATTTACGATATTTTGTAAATGGTTAAATTCATGAGGTTGAGTAGGAAGAATAGGAGAGTAGATAGAATAATTAAATAGTGGATTAAAGGATAACATAGAAGCATTAGGATAGTATGTTTTTAAAAAATCATAAGAAAATAAGATGACCTCAAAGTCGGTTAATGCGTCGAAATTGATAGTACGGAATTGAGTATCAGCTATAAATAATAGATGTCCATTTGAGCAATTATAATCATTAAAATCTATTTGATGGGTGATGGATTTAGTTTGTTTATGTACAAGAATAATGAAATGTGGCTGATGAATAAAGGCTTGAAAATGGACGTTATTTTGGAGTGATAAATGATATTTTTCAATAGAATCAAATATAAAAAATTGGTATAATAGTGAATTTAAGGCAGTATTTTGTTTTGATTTCATTGACTAAAGATAAGGATTTGGCTTAAAAAAATAGCTAATGACTATAAATAGATCATTAGCTATTTTGGCTTGCAGGATTAAAGTCTAATCTGCTACTTCCTTAACGATGTAGAGATTGATAATTGGTTTAAAACTTTTGTAAGCAAGAAATCTTAATATTCGTCCTCATTAAAGAGAAAGTCAGCTTTAGTTGGAAAATCTGGCCAGATATCTTTGATGTCATCATAAATTTCTTCTTCATAATTATCTAGCTCTTGAAGATTTTCAATTACAGCTTGAGGCGCTCCAGACCGAACCGCATACTCAATTAATTCATCACGAGTCGCTGGCCAAGGAGCCTCTTCCAAAGAATGTGCTAATTCAAGCGTCCAATACATAATTTATATTACTTAATTTGAAAATAATTAATTTAACAATACAGGTTATACCTATTTG
>CAYLSF010001483.1:0-2091 GCA_964385675.1 uncultured Saprospiraceae bacterium | reverse complement strand
AGCTTACATGAGAGTCAATTATGAAAAATTAGAGGGGTTAGATGATTATTTACCTAAACAAATTGTGAATGTATTGGATGTCAAAGATATTAGGCTAGAACAAGCTGCGTATCAATTTCAAGCAAGAAGAGGAGAACATCAGCCACTTAATACCGTATCAGAAGAACTAACCAATGTCAACTATGGCATCGGGGCTTACACCACACCTTCTTTGCTTTTTGAACAATTGGAAAATTATCTTGGTACAGCTGTTTTTGATAAAGCGATTCAAGCCTATTACAATCAATGGAAATTTAAACACCCTCAACCGATTGATTTAAGAAATGTGTTAGAAAAAGAGACGGGCAAAAAATTAGATTGGATGTTTGAGTTTATTGATACCAAAAAAGTAATTGATTATGCGATTGGTAAAGTGGAACAAACTCAAAATGGTACTCAAATCACGGTAAAAAATAAAGGCGAGATTGCTGCTCCATTTTCTATTTCGGTATTAGATGAAAGTGATAAAATTATAGAAACAGTTTGGTACGATGGTTTTTATGATGAAGAGATCATTACCTTTCCAGCGAAAGGAGAGATTTTTATGATTGATGCAGTACAGGCGATACCTGAATTTAATAGAACCAATAATCGTCATCCTTCAAAAACGGGATTAAGATTTTTGACAAGTTTTGAAAATCCTAAACAGAAAAGTTTGTATTACTTACCCTTATTGAGCTACAATCAATATGATGGTTTTATGGCAGGATTGGCTTTCTATAATGGTGGTTTGCCCGCTAAGAACTTTGAATTTGCACTTGCTCCAATGTATGGATTTGGTTCATCTGATGTGGTCGGTTTAGCGGATGTAAAATATAATTGGTATTTAAATGATGGAGCATTTAAAAGAATTACACTCGGTGTTAATTATCGTCGATTCCATGATTTTGAAAGTGAAAATTTTGGATATAAAACGGTTTACAACAGAATTCAACCCAAATTGACATTAGAGTTTGATAAAGCTCCTCGCAGTAAGCAAACGCAGGAGGTTTATTTAAAAACACAGTATATCACGAGTGAGGATGGTGCATTTAGTCCTGTAGGTGATTTTATAGGAACAGAGACAGATACTCGCCTAACCTACGGTGCAGGTTATATTATCAAAAATACTCGACAATTATTTCCTTATGATTTAAGTGTGGATTTATTGGGTGAATCTTACGAGGATGGTTTTGGGCGTAGTCAGTCTTACTTAAAAGCATCGTTAGAAGCCAACTATGAGGCAACATTTGGACGAGGACAAAAGAGTTTTGATATGCGCCTGTTTATAGGGTCATTTTTATCTAATTCCAATACAGATTTTGGTCCCTTCCCATTTGCTTTAGCCGCACAGGGGTATAACGATTTTACTTATGATGAATATTATTTTGGACGCTCTGAGCAAACCAATATTTGGTCACAGCAAGTCGCTTTAAGTCAAGGTGGATTTAAAGCCCCTTTGCAAAGAGGTGCTCAAACGGGAACAAGTAATAGTTTTGTGATAGCATTCAACTTTAAGACAGATCTACCCATGAGATTGCCTTTGGGCATACCACTCAAACCTTATTTTGATATTGGTTATGCTAGAGAAACCGCTCCTTCTGTGACTGATCCTGTAGAATTATATTATAGCGGTGGGGTAATGTTGGATATTGGAGATGGAATTTTTGGAATTTATTTACCATTATTTAACTCCGAACAAATAGAAACGAATTTTGATAGTCGAGGTAGTTTTGCTAAACGAATTAGCTTTAGTTTAGATTTAAACCGATTGAATCCTTTTGAATTGATTCGTACGATTAGTTTTTAATGTAATGCTGAGAAGTCAGAGTACTTTGCTCCCGATAACTATCGCATCCGCATTAACCTTATTTTTTATAATGTAAAAATTATTGATAATGAGTTGATTAAATTATTTTTCAAAAAAGTAACCGATTTCATTCTTTTGCTAGTAAAACGCTCTAAAATCGTATGGAAATCATGAATCTAATTAAAATAGATACTATATTTAAAAAGAACATTTAAATTTTAAAAATATTAAGGTTGATGTCTATGCAATAGTTATCGGTATAT
>CAYLSF010001482.1:0-2092 GCA_964385675.1 uncultured Saprospiraceae bacterium | reverse complement strand
CTTCCATACCATCTAAGTCTCTAGGTGGGCGATCCGAGGTCAAAATCAATTGTTTGCCGTTTTGGTGTAGCTGATTAAAAATATGGAAGAAAATCTCTTGTGTTTTAAGTTTATTCGCAAGAAATTGAATATCATCTACTACTAAGACATCTACCAATTGGTAAAAATTCACAAATTCATTGACTGCATTGTTCTTCAATGATTCGATAAACTGATTGGTAAATTTATCTGAGGAGACATAAAGTACCACTTTATTCTTTTGACTCTTGACTTCATTTCCAATTGCTTGTGCTAGATGGGTCTTACCTAAACCTACATCTCCATAGATTACTAATGGATTGAACGATGTAGCACCTGGCCGTTTTGCTACTGCTAAGCCTGCTGAGCGAGCTAAACGATTACAGTCTCCTTCTATATAATTTGAGAAGGTATAATTTGGATTGAGTTGAGAGTCAATTTGAGGTTTTTTAATACCTGGAATAACAAAAGGGTTCTTAATTTTAGCACTTTGAATATGGTGCTGAGAAAAATTTTGAGTATTTCCTCTCGGAGTATTTGTATTTAAAGATTTACTTAAGTTTGGATTAACACCAGCTTTTTGGGACATCAGAATTTGATACTCTAAACGACCATTTACACCTAGTTCCTGGCGAATTGTCATTTTAAGAATACCAACATAATGCTCTTCCAACCATTCATAGAAAAACTTGTTAGGGACTTGTATTGTCAACACATTTTCATCTAATCGTACAGGTTTTATAGGTTCAAACCACGTTTTATAACTCTGCTCATTGACATTTTTATAAATTGTGCCTAAACAATTTCTCCATACTTGTTCATGGTCTTTAATCATTTATTTTACTATTAAAATGGTCAACAAAACATAAAAAATCTAATTGTTCGTAAATTTCAAGATCGATGAAAACTTCCGAATTAGGTATTCTTTATCTTATCTATAAACATAATGTAATTGCAATGATTTGATCGTAATAATGAAATCCAAAGGGATGCGAAATTGCCAAAAAAAATCGACTTTTCCAAGATAAACAACTGAATGATTTTTATTAATTCCGTCTATTTCATTAGGGTCATTAGGGAAATGATCTATGATTTCTTTCACTTATTTTACCCAAACATTTTTACAATTGACACAATGTTCTTTAGTTGTTCGTTCAAAATACACATCTAATCGCCCTAGGACGACTCCTGCCCATCCTACTTGATGTATCAACACAGGTTTTTCTTGACTATTTTTTTGTATCTCTGGCGTATCTAAAAAAGTATGGGTATGTCCACCAAGGATAATATCAATGTGTTCACTTTTTTGTGACAAATGTATATCCGAAACTTTATCAGATGAATATTTATAACCTAAATGTGATAAACAAATTACTAAATCACATTGCTTTTCCTGTTTTAAAATCTTTGCTGTTTGATTAGCTTTTTCTATTGGGTCAAGATATTGAGTTGCTTTGTATAAATGCTCAGGTACTAAACCTTCTAGTTCGATTCCTACACCGAGTACACCGATTTTTAATCCACTTTTTTCAAAAATTTGATACGGCTGTACTTCATCTTTCAAGACTGTATCTGAAAAATCATAATTACAATTGATTAATGAAAAACTTGCATGAGTCAGTTGTTTTTTCAGACTATCTATTCCTGCATCGAAGTCGTGATTACCAATAGTTGCAGCATCATACTTCATTTTAGACATCAACTTGAACTCTAACTCTCCACCAAAAAAATTGAAATAAGGTGTTCCTTGAAACATATCACCACTATCTAACAATAATACATTGGGTTCTTTTGCTCTAATTTCTTTTATCAATTTAGCTCTACGAGCAGCACCACCTAATCCTTGAAAGCGACCTCCGTTCATCGGAAATGGCTCTATCCTGCTATGTACATCATTGGTGTGTAAGATCGTTAGTTTAATTAAATCTTCTTTTTGTGCAAACAATTCAAGTGGTAAAGTACTGACACTAGAAACTAGTATCACTTGACCAAAAGATTTAAGGAATGCCCGTCTATTGTAATTCATTGATTGATTTGATACAAAATGGTTAAAAAAGAAAAGATAACTTTAATA